>JBKHJJ010000106.1:0-4829 GCA_046538185.1 Dehalococcoidia bacterium | reverse complement strand
CGCATTTTCCCCAGTATGCTCCGATGAAATCGGAGCTGCCTTCTTTTGACCCATTGTTGCCTCAGCCATTCTACAAATCTGATAGGAATAAGGTATCCCAGAAGTGACAAATTTGTCAAAATTGAGTGTGAACCGCCTGCCAAACGAGGCTATTTATCAGCGATTTTGCTCAGAACACAACACATCGTATATTGGATACATTCGGACCTCGACTAACTGAACGACCTGGCAATTATGTTGCAGCTATTAGCCCAAGTCGCCTGACTACTTTGCCCCAATAGCGTACATTTGAAAGGGATATGCTAGTATATTCCGGCCGGCGTTAACTACGTACGAGCCAAGAAGACCATTTGACAAACCTCCAAAGGCAAGTTATCATAAAATTTGGGATAGGCACACGTAAGCGCAAGCAGTATCATTTTCCAAGAGGTAGATTCCTGTGTGTGAGGTTTTATTGCGGATTCGTATCAAAGTCGGTTTTCGATATATCTCATCCACGTTCGCTTGCTTTCTGACTGACGGGGATGAAATCTTGAAAAAAATCTAGGCAGAACCCCTTTAATGGAATTCCTTAACAGGATTTTAACATAGGTAGTGTATTGTTAAAGATAAAAATTAGACGGAGAGGCTGTCTAAAGATGTAGTGCGAGGCTTTAGCCTCGTGCCGCACGACCCTGAAGGGTCGCACTACAGGATGTGTAGGGTAAAGGCTTCGAAAACGCCCGAATTTGAACGGGAAAACAAGATTAGACAGCCTCAGGACGGGAAGGGAGGTGATGCCTATCGAACGAGATTTTGGATAACTAGGCTTTCGGCGACTTAAACAATGGTGTAAAAGGATGGTACAAAGCTTATAATTTGTGTTGTGGCGCCGATAGGCAAAGTAAGTACAGTAATAGAAAGGAGGGAGGTTAATATCGCTATAGTATTAAATTAGTATAAGTAACAGCAATTAATGTATGTGGTGCGGATGAAGGAAAGAAAAAAGTTAGGTAAAAGAGAAAGGAGGTTATTAGTGAACAAAAGAGTTACAAAAATCGGGTGGATAGTCCTGGCTGCTTTATTGACGCTGTCTCTTATACTGGTGCCAGGCTGTACCGCTCCAGCTGAACAGGAGGAGGAGGAGGAGGAAGAAGAACCTGGGATTGAGATACCATTCAAGAACCCTGATACTTTTGTCCAGATGATTATCGGAGAACCGGACACTCTTGATCCAGCCTGGTGCTACGAGACTGCTGGCGGTGAGCAGATACAGTATATGTATGAGCCGCTCTTGTACTATGACGGCACCAGCACCAGTGAGTTCATACCGGTTCTGGCTACCGAATGGGAGTTCAATGAGGCAGAGCTCACCTACACCTTCAAGATCCGTGAGGGCGTCAAGTTCCACGAAGGTGGCGACCTGACCCCTGAGGATGTCGAGTACTCGTTCGAGCGGTGGATGGTTCAGGATAGAGCCGCTGGACCTACCTGGATGATATACGGAGCGCTGCTCGATGTGGGCGGCAGTGCTGATGTTACTTTTGCCGATATCGATGCGGCGGTAGAGGTCGACGGCGATTCGGTGGTGTTTAAGCTGGCCGGTCCCTACTGGCAGATACCGTTCCTCCAGATTCTGTGTGGACAGTGGGCCTCGATCGTCGATAAGGAATGGTGTATCGCTAACGGGGGCTGGGATGGTACGGAAGAGACCTGGATGGACTACAACCAGCCCGCGGACGAAGGCGACACGATCCTCTTCGACCAGGTCAATGGTACCGGGCGCTGGAAACTGGATATCTGGGAAAAGGGGAGTCAGATTAAGCTGGTCAAATTCGATGACTACTGGGGAGACCCTGCTCCGTTTGACCATGTCATAACCCAGCTTGTCGAAGAGTGGACTACCCGAAAGCTGGCGCTCCTGAACGGGGATGCCGACTATGTAAATGTGCCGCGGGCTTACATCGGGGAACTGGAGGGCATTGACGACCTCACAGTATATAAAGACCTGCCTCAGCTGGCCCTCGATGCTTTCTTCTTTAACATGTGTATCAGCGAAGAGAGCGCTTATATTGGCAGCGGTCAACTGGACGGCGAGGGCATCCCGCCGGACTTCTTCTCTGATGTGGACGTGCGCAGGGGCTTTGCATATGCCTTTGACTATGAGACATTTCTCAAGGATGCTCTGCAGAATGAGGCACAGTTCGTGGGCTCACCCGTCGTTGAAGGGCTGTATGGCTACAATCCCGATGCTTCAAGGTTCACCTATGACTTGGACAAGGCCGCGGAGCATTTGCAGGCCGCTTGGGGCGGCGAACTCTGGGACGTTGGATGCAAATTCACCCTGCTATATAACGCCGGCAACCTAGCACGTAAGACAATGTGCGAGGTCATGGCCGAGGGACTCCTAGCGGTTAACGATAAGTTTCGGGTCAGCATTCAGCCAATCTCGTGGGGAAGTTACGTGGATCACCTCTACGATTTCAGTTTGCCCATGTTCTCGATAGGTTGGCTGGCCGACTATCCTCACGCCGATAATTTTGTGAGTCCCTTCATGCACAGCGGCGCACCAGGCGTATTTTCTCACTTTCAATGTTATGGCTCCGCTGAACTCGATGCCAAGATAGTGGCGGCGTTCCAGGAGACCGATCCTGTGCAACAGCAGGCTCTGTACGATGAGATACAGGAGATTTACTTCCAGGATCCAGGGGGCATAGTGCTGGTACAGCCGCTGGCGAGGCGCTACTTCACCAAGTACATAAAGGGCTTCTACTTCAACACCATAATCCCTGGCAATGCGGGCCCGCTTTGGGACATGAGCAAGTCAGAATCCTGAAGCCAGGAGTAGCGTTGCAGAGCTCTTGGTGAGCTCGGTAAGACAAATCGAGAGACCCCCGCTTGCCAGCGGGGGTCTCTCTGTGGTATAAAAGTTTGCTTTGGAACTAAGAGCTTACATTATCCGCCGCCTGCTTCTTCTCGTCCCGGTGCTGTTCGGGGTGACCCTGTTTATCTTCGGCATCACCATGTTCTTCTCCCCGATACAGAGGGCAACTCTTTATGTCACTAGCATGAGACAGTTGTCACATTTGCCGGCTATCATAGAGCAATACGGTCTCGATCAGCCGTTCTTTGTGCAGTACGGCAGGTGGCTGGGCGAGGTGTTAACCGGTAACCTGGGCTGGTCAAATGTGGCTGGCATGCCTGTCTGGGATGCTATCTGGCATTTCCTACCGGCTACGCTGGAGCTCGCTATATTTGCCACACCGCTTATCATTTTCACCGGCATCTTCCTTGGTACTAAAGCCGCCGCCCATAAAGACAGGCCAGTTGACCACGGGACACGGGTAATGGCCATCGTCGGATGGTCGCTGCCGACCTTCTGGCTGGGGCTGATACTACTGATGCTATTCTATGGATACTTCCGCGGACTTTTGCCGCCCAGCCGTCTGAGTATCCAGATGGATATGGTGGTCAACTCCGCTGAGTTCATCCGTTACACTCATATTAACACTATTGATGCCATCCTCAATCTTAATGGGGTGGTCTTTCTGGACGCGTTAAGACATCTTATCTTGCCAGTGGTTACCCTTTCGGTAGTACAGGTGGCCTTTATCATGAGGCTGATGCGCTCCAGCATGCTTGAGTCTCTGGGCAAGGGATACATCCTCACCGCCAGGGCCAAGGGGCTTGCCGAAAGGGTGGTGGTCAATAAGCATGCCCGCCGCAATGCCCTCATCCCGGTAATAACCGTATCGGGCTATTTGTTTGCCGCCCTGGCCAACGGTGTCGTGATTACCGAGACCATCTTCAACTACAAAGGAATCGGCTGGTGGGCCTGGCAGTCGGCGGTTCGTCTGGACATAGCATCGGTGCTGGGCTTCGCGCTCTTTAATGCCTTCCTCTTTGTGCTGGTCAACCTGGTGGTGGATATACTGTACACCCGCGTCGACCCCCGAGTAAGGTTAGGAGAAGCAGTGCAGTGAGCGACTGGAAGTTTATGGCCCGGCAACTGCTCAGGAACCCGCTTTCGCTTATGGGAATCATAATCATCGGCATCTTTGCCGTCGTCGCCGTCTTCGCTCCCCTTATTGCTCCGCCACCGGAAGGTCATTGGAATCCCTATATTATACCCCGCGACGGTTACTCGGCGACGCCACAGCCTCCCAGTGACGAGCATTTATTCGGCACTACCGAGGGGCAGTACGATATCTTCTACGGGGTTGTCTGGGGCACGCGCACTGCATTTCACGTGGGCTTAGTGGTAATAGGTATTGTGGTTGCCATAGGAATTGTATTGGGCAGCCTGGCCGGCTACTTCGGCGGGGTTGTCGACGAGATTATTATGCGTATCACCGACATCTTCCTGGCTTTCCCCGCCCTGATTCTGGCCATGGCAATCGTCTCTGCCATAGGGCCCAGCGTGAGGAGCGTTATGATTGCCCTTACCGTGGTATCATGGCCTTCCTATGCGAGGCTCATCCGAGGCGACATACTCCAGGTACGCGAGGAGGACTATATCGAGGCTTCCCGTGGGTTGGGTGCCTCAAGCGGGAGGGTCATAATACGCCATGCACTGCCCAACGCTATCTACCCCACTCTTGTCATGGCTTCACTGGACATAGGAGCAATAGTCCTGGCAGCGGCAGCACTGAGCTTTCTCGGTTTGGGCGCACCCGAAGGCTACGCCGACTGGGGGCAGCTAACTTCATTTGCCCGTAACTGGATTGTGGGGCCGCCGGGTGATTCTTTGAAGTACTGGTACGCAGTGACCATTCCCGGCCTGTTTATCCTCTTTTTTGTGCTGGGATGGAATCTTCTTGGTGATGCCTTCAGGGATATCCTTGATCCCA
>JBKHJJ010000105.1:0-4836 GCA_046538185.1 Dehalococcoidia bacterium | reverse complement strand
AATATAGAGCTCATTACCTATGCTGAGATTGATAAGGTGGAGGGTGAAGCGGGGGACTTCAAGGTAACCCTGACCAAGAAACCCAGGTATGTCATAGAAGATGACTGCCGTGGGTGTACTACCTGTACCGAGTACTGCCCGGTCAGAGTTCCCGACAAGTATAATCAGGGCTTATCGTATAGTAAATGCACCCACATATACTTCGCTCAATCGGTGCCACTGGTGAGCTATATAGACCCTGAAACGTGTCTTTTCCTCAAGGAAGGGAAATGCAATATTTGCGTTGGAGTCTGTGAGAATAACGCCATAGACCTTCATCAGAAGCCGGAGAAGGTAGAAATAGAGGTGGGGGCGATAATTCTTGCTCCGGGCTATGAAGCCTTTGATGCCAGATTGAGGGGCGACTATGGATACGGCAAGATGCAGAATGTGGTGAGCGGACTTGATTTTGAACGAATACTATGTTCTACGGGTCCTTATGAAGGTGAGATAAGGCGCCCTTCTGATGGAAGGCATCCGAAGAAAATAGCATGGATTTCCTGCGTCGGTTCGAGACAGGTTATCCCGGGTGGCAACAGCTACTGTTCAGCCGTGTGCTGCACATATAGCCAGAAGCAGGTGATTCTGGCCAAAGACCATGATGATGAGATTGAGGCTACTATCTTCCATAACGATGTGCGGTCATTCGGCAAGGACTTCGAGAGATTCTATCAAAGAACGGCGAACCTCCCTGGGATTAGGTTTATCAGAAGCTACGTGTCAATAGGTAGAGAGATACCGGAAAGCAAGAATGTGACCATAAAATACTCCACTACTGATGAGGGGGTAAAGGAAGAAGAATTCGACATGGTGGTACTGGCTGTGGGCTTGAATCCTCCTGATGATGCGCAGCAGTTGGCTGAAAAGCTAGGGATTGATCTCGAGCCTCACGGATTCTGCAAAACCAGTCTGGACAACCCTATCGAGACTTCCCGGCCAGGAATCTTCGTCAGCGGAGCCTTTCGGGGTCCGATAGATATCCCTGAATCAGTGATTGGCGCCAGTGGGGCCACCGCCATCTGCGGCGAACTTCTAAAGTATAGGCGAGGTAGGTTGGCCAGAGAAAGGGTGTATCCGCCGGAAAGGGATGTCTCGGGAGAAGAACCAAGGATAGGAGTCTTTGTCTGTCACTGCGGCGCTAATATTGGACGAATCGTAGGTGTTCCTTCGGTAGTAGAATATGCTGTGACTCTACCTAATGTTGTGCATGCTCAAGAAGACTTGTTTAGCTGTTCTACCGATGCTGCTCAACGCATATCCGAAGCTATCATAGAACACGGCCTCAATCGAGTGGTAGTTGCGGCTTGTACCCCCAGGACCCATGAGCCGTTGTTCAGGGATACGCTTCGCGAGGGGGGAATTAATCAGTACTATTTTGAGTTTGCCAATATAAGGGAGCATTGTTCCTGGGTTCATTCGCGAGAAAAGGAAGCCGCCACCCGAAAGGCAAAGGATATAGTACGAATGTCGGTAGCGCGTGCTGCTCTCTTGCAGCCTCTAAAAGAATTCCAGCTGCCGGTGGATAAGAGGGGTCTAGTGGTTGGGGGGGGGATAGCCGGCATGACCGCCGCCCTAAGCCTGGCCAACCAGGGATTTGAGGTCTACCTGGTGGAGAAGGACGGGGAATTGGGAGGGATGGCTCGTAGAATCCATTACACCATAGACGAAATGGACGTCCAAGGGTATCTGCGGGACACTATCCGCAAGGTTTACCAGCATCCATTGATTCATGTGGCTACTGAGGCTACGATCACTGAGGCCTCGGGTTATGTGGGAAATTTCGTAACCAAGGTGAGATCGAGAGGAGGGGTCAGGGAGATACGCCATGGAATAACCATCATCGCTACCGGTGCTGAAGAATACAAGCCTACCGAATACTTATACGGGCAAGATGACAAGGTATTTACTCTTCTTGATCTGGAGGAGCAAATTGCCAGAGGGGAATCGAGAGTAGTTGATGCCGAGAGACTGGTGATGATTCAGTGTGTGGGCTGCCGAAACGAAGATAGAAATTACTGCAGCCGGGTGTGCTGCAACAATGCTATAACCTGTGCCTTGAAGCTAAAAGAGATCAACCCGCAGATGGATATCTACATTATTTATCGGGACATGCGGACTTATGGGTTTGCCGAGGACCGTTATCGGGAAGCGGCTGATCGGGAGGTGAAGTTCATCCGTTATGAGCCGGAAGATGAGCCCCAGGTGGAGGCTGTCGAGGAGGCTGGGAAGCAGATTTTGAGGGTCACTGTGACTGATCCAATTCTGGGCAAGAAAATTGCACTGGATGCTGATGCCGTGGCGCTAGCAGCGGCTGTTATTCCTGCGCCGAGCAACAACGAAATATGCCGGTTATTCAAGGTAGCTACGAACCCAGACGGTTTTTTCCAAGAAGCCCATGTTAAGCTACGGCCAGTTGATTTCAGCGCAGACGGTATCTTCCTGTGCGGGACCGCGCATTATCCAAAGCAAATACCAGAATCGATTAGTCAGGCCTACGCAGCTGCCGGCCGGGCGGCGACTATTCTGTCCAAGGATTCAGTCACCGCTTCCGGTGCTATTTCTGAGGTAAATGAGGCTGAGTGCATAGCGTGTGGTGCTTGTATCTCGGCTTGTAGATATGGCGCCATTGAGTTTCATGACACTGCACAGGGCAAGAAAGCCAGGATTAACCCCGTGCTATGTAAGGGAGATGGTCTGTGTAGTGCGAAGTGTCCAGCGGGGGCTATTCTTGCGAAACACTTCACAGACGATGAGATTTTTGCTGCGATTGACGCAGTGGTTCCGGTCCCTGTAGGGGTCCACTGACTAAGAGCGTAGAGTTGCTCCACTGAAGGGAGCTCGAGAATGACTGCAGGATACGAGTTTGAACCGAAGGTTTTGGGGTTCCTGTGTAACTGGTGTTGCTATGCGGGGGCGGACCTTGCTGGAGTCTCCCGCTACCAATATCCTACTAATATGAGGATAATCAGGGTGATGTGCTCAGGCAGGGTTGACCCGGCATTCATACTGCGCGGTTTCTCAAACCGAGTGGATGGGGTATTTGTGGGTGGCTGTTGGCTCGGCGAGTGCCACTATGTTACGGAAGGAAACTACGACGCACTAAGCGTTATGCACATATGCAGGAAAGTCCTAAAAGAGATCGGGATAAATCCCGAGAGATTAAGGCTGGAGTGGGTGTCTGCGTCTCAAGGAATTCGCTTCGCTGAAGTTGTCACTGATTTTGTGAAAAAGTTAAAGGAGTTGGGTCCTCTCGGAGTAGGTGAAGGAATGGATGAAAATAGCTTGAAGCTAAGGCTTGAAGCAGCGAAGCGTTTGGTGCCGTATATCAAGTTGGTGGAAAGGGAGCGGTTGAGGGTACGTTTTGATACCGAAGAGGAATATGAGAAGTTCTTCAATAGTCAAGAGGTAGATAGATTGTTTCATGATTTGGTCTCGGACAGACTGACAATGAATGAGATATTGTTGCTGATGCGTGAACGGGCGCTTTCAACAGGGGAAGTGTCTGAAATTCTGGGGCTAAGTCCGTCGGAAGTATCGAGATACCTGAGCAGTTCAGCCAAGGAAGGGCTGGTCAGGTTCGACGAAAGCCAGAAGCGCTTCATTCCCGTTTAGGTGGAGAAAGCAAGAAGAAGACCAGGTGAAACAAAAAGAGAAGGTCGAAACAGGAGCCGCCGGTAGCGGCAAAATCGATCAAATTATCGACAAGTATCGAGGCGATGCCAGTGCGCTAATACAGGTATTGCTGGAGATTCAGAGGGAGCATCATTGGCTTCCTAAGGAGGCATTGGAGAAGGTCAGTAACGAATTGGGAGTTCCCCTGAATCAGATACAGCATGTAGCTACGTTCTATAAGGCCTTTAGCCTAGTCCCCAGAGGACGCCACGAAATTCAGGTATGTATGGGCACTGCCTGTCATATCCGTGGTGCGCCTCGCATCCTGGACATGGTTGAGAACCTTCTCGGGATTCACCCGGGCGAAACGGACCTGAGTTTGACATTTAGCCTGGAGACGGTTAATTGCCTGGGTTGCTGTGCCATGGGGCCAGTTATGGTGGTTGACGGGAAGTACCATGGAAAAACAGTACCAGCCAACGTAGAAGGCGTGTTGAAGAGCTACGATTAAAGGACAGTTATGCCAAGGATAAGTTCGGCTGCTGAACTGGAAGGACTCAGGAAAGACATCCTGTCGAGAAGAGAGCCTGATAAACCCTGTATTACACTTTGTTCTGGGACCGCTTGCCATGCTTCTGGGAGCACAGAAGTTGCAGCGAGCATTGAAGAAGAAATAAGGAAACAGGGACTCAGTGGCAAGGTGGACTTCAGGAGAACTGGATGTCATGGCTTCTGTGAGAAAGGTCCTATCATAGTTGTCCACCCTGAGAAGATATGCTACTTACAGATAGAACCCAAGGATGTTCCTGAAATAATTTCGCAGACCATAAAGGAGAGGAAGATCGTGGAGCGTTTGCTCTACACCGACCCGGCTACAAATGAAAAGATAGTCCATGAGTCTGAAATTCCCTTCTACAAGAACCAGGAGCGGATTGTCTTCGGTTCCAACGGAGAGATTGATCCTACTAATATCGATGATTACCTGGCACTCGGTGGTTATTCTGGTTTAGCCAAAGCTCTTTCCCAGATGACCCCTGAGCAGGTGTTGGAGGAAATCAAGAAATCCAATCTAAGGGGGAGAGGGGGTGGAGGCTTTCCCGCCGGCAGGAAGTGGGAGGAATGCCGCAACGCGCCCGGTGACATAAAGTATGTGATAGTCAATGCCGACGAAGGAGACCCCGGAGC
>JBKHJJ010000104.1:0-4872 GCA_046538185.1 Dehalococcoidia bacterium | reverse complement strand
CGGGCTACGCAGTCCTACCATATCGTTGCGTTGAGAGCTTTCTTGCGTTATCTACTGGTCCAGCGTGACATTGTCACTTTGTCCCCTGACAAGGTGGAACTTCCCAAACAGACTTCGCGGTCTGTCAGTTTTCTGAACTCGGACCAGATAGAAAGACTGCTCAAGAGTCCCAGAATAGCAACCGATGCTGGACTAAGGGATAGAACCATTTTGGAAACGCTATTCAGCACTGGACTACGGGTATCAGAATTGGTCAACCTCAATCGTGACCAGATAGACTTAGAGCGTAAAGAATTTGGCGTGAAAGGCAAGGCAAATAAGTTACGGGTAGTGTTTCTGTCCGATACGGCTGCCGAATGGATTGAGCGCTACCTGAAGATACGTAGAGACAGTTTCAAGCCCCTGTTTATTCGCCACAGCGGCACGGTGGACATACGAAACAACGGCGAGAAAATGCGTTTAACGGCAAGGTCCATCCAAAGAATTGTTGCCAAGTATGCAAAGAGGTCCGGCTTACCAATCGAAGCCACGCCCCACACGCTGAGGCACTCCTTTGCCACAGACCTATTGATAGGAGGCGCCGATATCCGATCCGTCCAGGAGATGCTCGGCCATGAAAGCATAAGAACCACTCAGGTTTACACGCATGTGACCAACAGGCATCTGAAAGAGGTTCACAGAGCTTTCCATAGCAAAAACAGGCAAGTGTAAGTATTATGTCCACTAGAACTCCACCCTATAGGCGAGGCTGAGACAAATCTACTAATCTCTGCTATTTCGTCTGCTACATCTGGGGCACCGACACCATATTTTCTGACTGGCTCTACCGGCAAGCTAACCGCGAAGGAATTTAGGGATCAATAATCAGTCCCATCATATTCAATTTCCTTTCTGTCGCGAAAACATGTTAAAATTGCAGTGGTTAGGAGAGCTGGAAATGGGCGATATTCTGGATGAAGTGAGTGCACTCGTCAAATGCAGGGAGTGTCCCTGGTATAAGAACTGCCTGACTCCGGTGCAGGTTAGCACTGAGGAGATCAGACAGTTCAGGACAGCGATGGAGGGGACAGGTCTCCCTGAACAGGCTAGAAGCGAACTGGACCACATTATGGAAGGTATAGCCTCTATGAGTCAGGAGATGATTCTTCAGAGTTGTCCCGTCTTTACTCAACGACTGAAGGAGGACGCCCATCTAGCTCGTCGAATCAAGGAAATCATGCAAGACTGGGCAAAGGAACGAGGCCCAGATCAGCAATAAGAATATGCATGAAGAGTCTTTTTTAGCCCCTTCCGCTTCGGCGTATTCCAACATAAGATGCATTGGGCTGCCAGAGAACTCACTTTTGGGAGCAAGACATCCATGTCAGAGCAACTGGGCAAGATAGAGAGGCTCGAGGCGGAGCGTTTCAGGCGAGGAAAGAAGCTTTATCTGGTGCCGCTTGTCTATTGCCCCGAGGACGCATCTGAGGAATACAAAGAGAAATACAGCCGTTACTGGCAACAAGTAACGGAACAGCTGAAGAACCTATCCTCGAAGATCGGGCAAGTAAACCGTGTTTACCACGAATCAGTCTTTCAAGGCGGTGAGGATGGGATGAAGGCCATCGAAAGGTTGAATGCAAGCAGTTATCAAATCACCAGAAGCCAGTGTGACGATGGTGCAGTGCTTGAGGTAATCGAAGAAAAGGAACTACTGGAAGAAGTCATGGATTGGCAAAGATGTCTGATGCTTGGCTTCATAAGTGAGAAGGTGGAAAGAACGGTTCTTGAATCTTATCTTGAGGCGGGAAAGAGGAGAAATGAATCGATCGCCCGGAGAATAAGCGACACGCTCAAAGATGACGAGGCTGGACTTTTGTTCATCAGAGAGGGACACCTCGTCCAGTTTCCTACCGATATAGAGGTCTTCAGTATTTTCCCGCCGACTCTTGATGAGATACACCGCTGGCACCGTGACCAAGCCAGATTCGGGGGAGAGAAAGCCGTAGGAGAACCTACAGGAAAGACCGAAGAGGAAACCAGGAAGGCCCAGAAAAAACCCAAAAAAAAGGTGAAAAGAAAGCCCAAAGCATAGCCTTACCTGCGGTGATGTCTTATGGAGACAAGAAAACCTGCTGTTTCCGGCATGTTTTATGCCGGCACTGCCAGAGAACTGGAGAAACAAATTGAGTGGTGCTACATGCATGATCTTGGACCAAAAGCTATGCCGCAGGTCAATAGCAGAGGATCAAGGGAGATTGTGGCTATCATCGTCCCTCACGCCGGCTATTATTATTCCGGGCCAGTAGCGGCCCATGCGTACAAAGAGCTTGCTGAGGATGGGACAATCGACACCGCGGTCATACTCGGCCCCAACCACACTGGGTACGGGTATCCTATTTCAGTGTGGGCAGGAGCGGCCTGGAACACGCCCTTAGGTGACGTGGAAATAGATGCGACATTTGCCCACAGGCTTCTGAGCGAGACGATCAGAGCGGACGAGACCGCCCATATATATGAGCATAGTATCGAAGTACAACTGCCCTGGCTTCAACATCTCTACAAGACCATTCGGATAGTACCCATAGCTATGCTAGCCCAAGACATACGAACAGCCCGGATAGTAGGCAAGGCTATAGCTCAAACAGATGGCAACCTAGTCATCATAGCCAGTACCGATTTTACGCATTATGAGGCCCACCCCGTAGCTATGGAAAAGGATAGCTCCGTAATAGAAGCCATAGTTGATCTTGATGAGGAAGAGCTATATCGGCATTGTCAGCGGGTCAACTGCACAATGTGCGGGTACGGGCCTGTGGCTTCAGCTATTGTAGCAGCGAAAGAAATCCAAGCCAAAAGGGTAAACTTATTAAGCTATGCTACCAGTGGAGATACAACCGGCGATTTTTCTCGAGTGGTTGGCTATGCCTCCATTGTGATAAGAAGATAAACTAATCATCCACATCAGAGCTCATCATTCCCCTTTCACCACGCCTTTTGCCATTAGCATGCCAGGAAGAATCCATAGCTCTCCCTGGACACAAAGGCGGAACTATATTGGTAACGCCTCACTAGCACAAACAGCAATGGCCAGACGCGAACGGCCGGGGATGGTCCTTACTCATCAGCTTGGGAGGTGACCTGTCTCACCAATTGAATGGTTCTGTCCACGCTGGATAGAGAGAACGACAGCCCCAATTGCCTGAGTTCCTCGTAACCTAAGCCCTCGAACAATCTCGTGGCGGCCACTCTGGTCATTTCATCATATATGGCCGGCCACTCCGGAGTGCGTCTCTGCGCACAAAAGGCAACGAAGTCACGGAGCTTGGCGGGGATATCCTCCATACATGATTAGTTTATGCCCAAAACCCTGGTTTTACAAACTTGCTTATGGCTGCTGGCATGCCATTTCGTGCCCTGTTATACCTTGAATAATCCCCTCACCAAGGCTTAAGCCTCATACATGTCCTTTAAGGCCTGCACGCCTCAAGAAATCTTTTTGGGCGAGCAAATCTGTAAGCCGAGTTCTGTTCCCCGACTGCATCGGGGCGGTGACCATCCATCTAGCCCTGATGTCACCATCAGAGTCAAGCGACCAACCCAAGGACCTCGGCCGAGCACCTTAAACTTACTCCGGAACCTTAAGACTTCGGAGCAGTTAAGTCCTCTTATTCGGTCTTGCTCCAGGTGGGGTTTGCCCAGCCAACTAGTCTCCTAATTGCTGGTGAGCTCTTACCTCACCATTTCACCCTTACCAGCACTCCGATATCATCGTTGTCACTGGCGGTATGTTTCTGTGGCGCTTTCCGTAGGGTCACCCCTCCTGGGTGTTACCCAGCACCCTGCTCGGTGGAGCTCGGACTTTCCTCCCTGGCAAACTAGATCCAGAGCGATCACCCGATTTACTCGCCCACTTCATTTTACAGTCAGTCACAAACAACGTCAAATTCTCGAAGTCACCGCTGTACTGTTACTCACCGGCAAACAAAGCAGCCCCCAGAGAGTCCAACGCCAAGTTGTGAATTCTCATTTGAAGTTCATCAACGGAGATGAGCCATGACTCAACAATGAAATGGATCGTTGCAGTATAATATAAGAGCGTAACAGTGAAGCTCCAAAGATACGGGGCTAGCCTGTACCAGAAGTACAAGTGGAGGTGAACCGATGCAACCAGTAAACATGACCTGGATCGTCGCGGGTAAGCGATATCGCACAGACAGAGCAACCCTAATAGCCCATGACGCATATTGGAACGGCCATAACTACGAGCAAGGTGGGAGGAACACGTTTCTGTTCAGAACGCCAAAGGGGAACTTCTTTGCCCAATACCAGACTTTGCTGCAGGGCGAGAGCAACAAGATCACCCCTTTAGACACAAGCCAGGCTATAGCCCTATACCAGTCACTACGCAAAAAGGAGGTCCCCTTCAGGATTGTATTTCCACTCGCCAAAGCAGAGGACGCCTAGCACTCCCCTCTCCTCCCTTGACCTATATCTGCCAACATAGTTGCCCTAGCCAGGTCCTGTGGGCCGCATCCGGTCGCCCGGAGACGCAGTTCGTGGCCATGCACTTATCCACAATGGGGGCCCTATCCTTTCATTAGAACGCGTAACAGGGGTCGTTTACTTCGAACAGCAAGAATCTCCGAAGGACCGCTGAGCGGCAGTCCGAGCTTTACTACGAAGCTACACTCACATATAATAGAAGCGATGTGGTACTTGGTATCACTGTAGCCAGCAACAGTTCCTACCAGTCTGGCGACCACTCAGGGGATTAACGACAATCTACCGGGCAAGGCAACAGAAATGCAAAGTTGAGCCAGAATCAGATTTCGGGCACAGGAGGGGTGACCGAGCGGCTTATGGTGGCGGTCTTGAAAACCGCTTTCGCCT
>JBKHJJ010000006.1:0-21969 GCA_046538185.1 Dehalococcoidia bacterium | reverse complement strand
TAGCACTGGCTTTCTTTGACATTCTAGCTGTGCGTTGCGGATGCCCGGATCATGGTAATGCCTTGTTACCGTTTTACTCCCTATGATATAATAACGTGATTATGCGCGATTACGAGTTGGTAGCTATAATTAGCCCCGAGGCGGATGAAGATGGAGTCTCTGAAATCGTAGAGAGGGTGACACAGTCCATTAGCAGCCGGGGTGGCGAAGTGGAAGAGGTAAAGAAGTGGGGGAAGAGAAAACTGGCTTATCCTGTAAGCAAGTTTATGGAGGCTGATTACGTTCTTACCCGCTTCAAGTTGATGCCGAAAGCGATCAAAGAACTGGAAGGGGAGATTGGTGGTTTAGGGCATGTCCTGCGGTACCTCGTTATAAAGGTGGATGGGTGACATGGCTAGCTTGAACAAGATAATGCTTATTGGCAATGTGGGTAGCGACCCGGAGATGAGGTATACTCCAAACGGAAGGGCGGTTACCTCTTTTCGGATGGCTACCAACTACCGATATATTGGTTCGGATGGGGAGCGGAAGGAAGAAACAGAATGGTTCAGGGTTAGCGCCTGGGGCAAGCAAGCTGAAAGCTGCAATCAATTCTTGTCCAAAGGGAAGCGGGTGTATGTAGAAGGGAGGTTGCACTCTCGAAATTGGGAAGGGCAAGATGGGCAGATGCGTACCAGCCTTGAAGTGTCGGCAAACCGAGTAATTTTTCTCGATAGGGCGGGTCCGGTTTCCGTGGGTGAGGAAGGGGACCTTGAGCCTGAAGATTTGCCATTTGATTGAACTAAAGGAGAATAGGATTTGGCTCGTATTGTAAGAGTAAGAAGGACCAAGAGCTTCATGACCAGACCGGCGGTTTGCCCCTTCTGTAAGGGGAATACCAACATCGACTACAAAGACGTTTCTATTCTGTCTCGCTATATTACAAGCCAGGGCAAGATTGTGTCGCGACGAAGAAGCAAGACCTGTGCCAAGCATCAGAGAAGATTGGCGCAGGCCATCAAGAGAGCTCGTTATCTCGCTATGCTGCCTTATGCGCCAAGCCATATTTGGAAGACGGGAGGTGTGGGCCTATCCCGGTCGACGATTTGAGGAATGCCAAAACGTACCTATCAACCAAAGAGAATCCCCCGCAAGCGTAGCCTCGGTTTCCGTGCTCGAATGGCCGATCGAGGGGGCAGAAAAGTACTTAGGGCCAGGCGGCTCAAGGGAAGATATAGGCTAACTCCAGTCTAGCTCCATCTTATGAAGGGGCCTTGGTCTTTAACTAATAGGACGCAATACAGTTCAGTTTATCGGCATGGGAAAGTATGGGCAAATAGCTTGGTGGTGATGAAGGCAATGCCCAATGGTCTAAGTCTGAGCCGATACGGTTTTTCTGTGACCAAGAAAGTGGGTAAGGCGGTGCAACGCAATCGCGTAAAGAGGTTACTCAGGGAAATAATGAGGGGACGATCGCTCAAACCGGGATGGGATATCGTCTTCATTGCTCGGCCTGCAGCAGTCAATGCTGATTACCACCAGCTAGATGGAGCAATGACCAAGCTTCTGACTCGGGCACGATTGCTGGGGAGCAACGAATGAGCCGGTTAGCCTTGGGTGCAATTAGATTGTATCAGACTACAGTATCGAGGGTTACCCCTCATGCGTGCCGGTTTCAGCCTACGTGTTCTCATTATGCGTACGAGGCGATCGAGAGACACGGGTTTCTCCGAGGCAGCTGGCTAGCAACCAAGAGACTAGTCCGATGTAATCCGTTCTCCAAGGGCGGCTATGACCCAGTACCCTAATTGTCTGTGAGAATGAAGCAAGCAAAGATAGCGTTCCTGTCGGTAGTTCTAATTCTTGCCTCAGTCCTGATTTCCTGTATTCCCGGGGGGGCTCAACCAGCCAGTGGATGGGCAGGAACTACGTTTGACGATGGCATCGTTTATGCTGGTACAACCGATGGCAGGGTGGTGGCGGTGAACGGATCGACACGAAATTTGGAATGGTCTTATGCAGTCACTATGCCATCCGGCGGCATCTCATGCGGACCATCGACCGTTTCGGCTGGCATATATACCGCGCCGATAGTGGAGGCTGATTTAGTCTACTTCGGCACTTATGGCTCCCAGGGTGGCAAAGTATATGCCTTGACTCTCGATCGGGGTGTAGAGAGATGGGTCTATCCCAGGAGTGGTTCAATAGGAGCTATTGTGGGTAGGCCAGTTACAGCCAATGAGACGATCTATATTGGCGGGTCGGATGGCATGGTCTATGCTTTGGACGCAAGACATGGCGACTTCAAGGCGAGCTCAGAGCTATTGGACGAAAAACACAGGAAGCTATGGACTTCCCCACTGATCCACGGTGATACTGTTTATGTCAGCACTCTTGACGGTCACATCTATGCTTTGTCGGCTGAAACACTTGAGCTACTGGACTGGTCCTTTGAATCACAAGCAGGATTTGCTTCGTCACCGGTGATTAATGAGGATACCATCTATGCAGGCTCCTTTGACAACAACCTCTATGCGGTGAAGATTGGTGATGATGAGCCCTTGTGGACGTTTTGGGGTGATGATTGGTTTTGGGCTGCCCCGGTGGTTAACGAAGGTGTGGTGTATGCTGGGTGTCTCGACGGTAGACTTTATGCTATTGAAGCATCAACAGGGAACAAGTTGGGAGAATACGATGCCGGCAGTCCCTTAGTGTCCTCACCAGTTTTGACGGGAAACTTGCTGATTGTGATTGCTGAATCAGGCACCGTATATGTTTTCGATCTCAGTGTTGAGTCGGAGGATCTAGGAGTACCCCGATATAGTATCCCAATTGGTGCTGGTGTTAGAAGTTCCTTCTGTGTCGAAGAAGGTTTGATCTATATTCGAGCGGAAGATAACGCGATATATGTTGTGGATATTGATGAAGGCTGGATAAAGTGGGAATTGGATTTGACTGTTGAGGAATGAGATTCAATGTCGCCGCTAGACCTGTGGTATTTTGTCATACTAGATCCAGTACTTAATGTGCTGGTTGCTCTAAGCCATATTCTGTTCAGTCAGTTTGGCTTGGCCATAATTGCCCTTACCGTTATCGTTCGTTTGATTTCCTGGCCTCTTAACAGGCGACAGCTTCAATCTACGAAGGCCTTGCAGGATATGCAGCCGAAGATGCAGGAACTGCAGAAGAAATATGGCAAGAACAAGCAGAAGCTGCAGCAGGAGATGATGAAGCTTTACAAAGAAGCAGGGGTAAACCCACTGGGCTGCTTGTGGCCCATGCTGATTCAGTTTCCCATCTGGATTGCTCTCTACCAATCCATCATGAGAGCTTTGGCGACTACGCCAGAGAACTTGCTTGATTTGCATCGTCATCTCTACTCGTGGGCAGTAGTTAGAGAGGCAATCCCGTTGAATAGTCAGTTTCTGTGGCTGAATCTGGCGCAACCTGACCCGTATTTCATTCTGGCCATCTTAGTCGGTGGCACAATGTGGGTGCAGCAGAAGATGACCCAGGCGCCGACGGTTGATCCCAGGCAGCAGTCCACAACCCGGATGATGACGCTGATGATGCCGTTCATGTTTGGCCTGCTGACCTTGCTGTTCCCCAGCGGTTTGGCCCTATTCTGGGCTGTGTCTAACATAATCGGCATAGTAACTCAATACTTCTTCACTGGTGGTTGGGGTTACTTTGATTTTCGCTCCGTGTTTCGCCCAACAGCGGAGAAAAGGAAATGAGCCAAGATCGCGCAATTGATGGCAAATTACTGAAGAAGGATCGGACCGATGGAAGAAATTGAGATAACGGGCGCGACGGTGGAAGAAGCGATAGAGAAAGCAGAGGCCGAGCTAGGGCTGCCCAGAGACCGATTCGAAGTGGAAATTATTAGAGAAGGGAAGGCGGGGGTTCTGGGAGTAGGAAGTAAGGAGGCTCTAATAAGGGTGGTTCCGGTAATGGCCCCAGAGAAAGCCGGTCCTGAGCCGGTGAAAGAGGATGTAGCTGAGGTGGGTAGGGAAGTGTTGGATACATTGCTTGGCTTACTGGGCGTAACAGGCGAGGTTGAAGTGCTGTCTGATGAGATACCGGTAGCCTTCGACATTAAGGGTGAGGATCTGGGTATCTTAATCGGCCGGCGAGGTCAGACTTTAGCCTCTTTGGAGTACATTACGAAGCTGCTGGTAACTAGACGGCTAAAGGTATGGCTACCGTTAACAGTTGATGTTGCAGGATATAGGGAGCGTCGTCGTGATTCCCTGCAAAGGTTGGCCCTATATCTGGCTGAGCAAGTGAAATCAAGACGTCGTGCCATGACCATGGAGCCGATGCCCGCTGATGAACGCCGCATTGTTCACTTAACATTGGCTGATGACCCCGATGTAACAACTCAGAGCATAGGTGAAGGAGAGAGTAGGAAGGTGGTTGTTATGCTGAAGCAGAGTTAGCCATGTTCCGCGAAGTAAACACCAAGACCAACTTCGTTCAACTGGAAGAAAACATCCTTCGGTTCTGGCAAGACCGGAGGATTTTCGACAAAAGCGTTGAGATGAGAGAAGGAGGGCCGCATTATGCTTTTTACGAAGGCCCTCCCACGACTAACGGCAGCCCGGGCGTTCATCATGTGCTGGCCCGCCTGTATAAGGATGTGATCTGTCGGTACAATGCCATGAAGGGATATCATGTGCCACGAAAGGCGGGATGGGATACGCATGGCTTACCGGTGGAACTGGAAGTGGAAACCTCCCTTGCCTTCACCAGCAAGGCTCAAATTGAGGAATACGGAGTAGCTCGGTTCAATGAACGTTGTCGCCAGAGCGCTTTCAAATATATTGAGCAGTGGGAAGCCATGACGGAACGCCTTGGGTACTGGTTGGACATGGATCATCCTTATGTGACCCTGGACAACAGCTATATCGAATCGTGCTGGTGGATAATGAAAGGACTGTGGGACAAGGGCCTGGTATATCGAGGCTACAAAGTAGCACCACATTGTCCCAGGTGTGGCACTTCCCTTAGCTCGCACGAGGTGGCTTTGGGCTATGCGGATACGGAAGACCCGTCTGTGTATATAAAATTCAAGGTCGAGCCTCGTTCACTTGAGGGAAATACGGGACTGCGCAGTCTGCTATCGCCAGCCAGCGTACGAAGTAAACCGGCGTTTCTCCTGGCCTGGACAACAACGCCATGGACGCTGCCCGGCAATACAGCCTTGGCGGTTGCTCCTGATGCCGACTACAGTGTCCTGGAATGTGACCGGGACTATCTTATCCTGGCCAGAATGCTTGTGGGCAGGGTCGAACTTCAGGGGTACGCGGAGTTGGGAGTTGTCTCGGGCAATGACCTCTTGCATCTTGAATATGAGCCTTTGTTCAATCCTCATAGTTTCGGCGTACAGCGTCTAAACTTGCCGATACTAGGGGTGCAGGATGCAAGGGATGATTTGACTTATCCTGTGATCGGCGCTGATCTTGTCTCCCTGGATGAAGGCACCGGTGTAGTCCATATTGCTCCTGCCTTCGGAGAGGTTGACTTTGACGTTGGGATGGGCAAGGGGCTCGATTTCGTTCAACCTGTGGACTTGGATGGTACGGTTATCGGTACATATCCCTTCTCGGGTAAGTTTGTGAAAGACGCCGACCCTCTTGTCTTGGAAGACCTTGAGTCGCGTGGTTTGCTTTATCGTAGCGAAGAAATCACTCACTCTTACCCTTTCTGCTGGAGATGCGGGACACCTCTTCTCTATTATGCCAAACCAGCCTGGTATATAAGGACAACGGCGGTGAAAGAAAGACTTATCTCGGGCAATGGAGAGATAAGCTGGTACCCCGAATATATCAAGCGGGGTCGTTTTGGTGATTGGCTGGAGAACAATGTGGACTGGGCTTTCTCCCGGGAGAGGTACTGGGGGACGCCGCTCAATATTTGGAGTTGTTCTGTCTGCGACAGTTATGAGTGTGTCGGTGGTCTGAATGAACTGAGGGCCCGGTCAAATCTCAGTGGCTTGACCACGCCTCTGGACCTACATCGCCCTTACGTGGATGAAATTATCTTTGCCTGTCCCAAATGTGGTGGCAAGATGCAGCGTGTTCCGGAGGTGATTGATTGCTGGTTTGATTCCGGAGCTATGCCGGTAGCGCAGTGGCATTACCCCTTCGAGAATGAAGGAAGCTTTGAGCAGAATTTCCCAGCCGATTTCATTTGTGAGGCTGTGGATCAAACCCGGGGCTGGTTCTACAGTTTGCATGCTATTTCTACTTTGCTTTTCAATCGTCCTTGTTTCAAGAATGTCATCTGCTTGGGGCATGTTGTAGATGCCCGCGGCGAAAAGATGAGTAAGTCCAAAGGAAATGTAGTTGACCCTTGGGCCGTACTAAATACGTATGGTGCGGATGCTCTGAGGTGGTATATGCTTGTTTCGGCTGCAGGGGAGGATACACATCGTTTCTCCGTTAAGATGTTGGAAGAGACCAGGCGTAGATTCCTTCTCACTTTATGGAATACGTATTCCTTTTTCACGCTTTACGCCAATATTGATTTTGGCGGGCAAGACGCCAAAATAGGTGAGCATTTGCTCAAACCTCATTTGTCTCGAAACGATAGAACCGAGCTGGATAGTTGGATTGTTTCAGAGCTTAATCGGCTGGTGAGCGAGGTTTCTAGATTCATGGATAACTACGATCCTACAGCTGCCACACGAAGAATCGAGGGATTCGTAGATGTTCTCTCCAATTGGTATGTGAGAAGAAATCGGCGCCGGTTCTGGAAGGGTGAGAACGATGCTGACAAATTGGCTGCATACACCACGCTATATCAGTGTCTGGTGGTGTTGTCTCAATTATTGGCTCCATTTGTGCCGTACATTGCTGAGGAACTGTATCAGAATCTGTCTCGGTCAGTTAATCCTGAATCTAGGGAAAGCGTTCATCTGACTGATTTTCCGGCGGCAGATGAGGCCCAAATCAATGACCGACTAAGTAGCGACGTTGGACTAGCCATGAAAATATCCAGCCTGGGCAGGGCGGCACGGGCCAAAGCAGGGATCAAAGTGCGCCAGCCACTGGGAAAAGCCGAGGTCAAGGTGGAGACCAAAGGAGAGAAGGAAGCTTTGCGAAACCTGGCCACCGAGATAATGGAGGAGATAAACGTCAAGGAATTGGTGGTGTTGAGCGCAACGGAAGAATGTGGGGAATTTGCTTCGGATCTGCCGGAATACAGCATGGCCAACGATGCAAGGTATAGGGTTGCTGTAAGCACTGCATTGACTCCCGAGCTAATTGCCGAAGGAGTTAGCAGAGAGCTTGTGCGTCATCTTCAGAATATGCGGCGCAATGCCAAGTTTGATATCACAGATCACATCGTCACCTACTACCAGACGGAAGAGCCGCTAGTCAAAGAAGTAATGAACACCTTTGCCGGCTATATTGAACAAGAAACCTTATCTCATGAGCTTATAGAGGGGTTACCTCCCGATGGGGCGTACAGTGAGACGCATCGCGTCTCGAATAGCGAGGTCTCTCTGGCAATCCAAAGGGTGGAAGGCAGGACCTGATTTCTGGCCCCTTAGGAAGCTGAAAACTCCAAACTTCCAAATCCAGAGCATATACAGTGTGACTATTATGCCAGGCGTTTGAATGAGGTTGCCTTGTTCTACTGAGTCGGCCGTTCTATTAGTCGGGCCGAGGTTGTCTTGGTATCTGACCCTCTAACGAACAGTATTTCTATGTCCTGGCCGATTTCGCTGCGTCGGATGGCCCGTACGAGGTCGGCAACATCACTTATCTCCTGGCCCCCGAAGCGCATGATGACGTCATCTTCTCTCAACCCCGCGGCATCCGCAGGACTGCCAGCAAGTATTTCCACGATAAGCGCGCCCCTGTCCACATAAAGACCCTTAGCTGCAGCTATCAGAGGATTTACAGTACGCAGTCCCACTCCCAGCCAGGGATAGGTAACGCGGCCATCGCGAATGAGTTCCGAGATTATAGGCCTGGCCACGTCGCTGCTGATAGCATAGCCTACACTTTCCACGTCCGATGCAACTATCTTAACGCTGGTAATGCCTATGACCTCGCCAGACATGTTGACCAGTGGGCCGCCGCTATTACCGGGATTGACAGCTGCTGTCGTCTGAATTAGGCCGTAGAGGGTAATGCCCTCAACGTTAACGGACTCATTCAAGCGGCTGACTATGCCCTGGGTCACTGTTATTCCTTCTCCCAGAGCGTTGCCAATCGCCAGGACCCACTCGCCAGCATCTAGTGAGCTAGAGTTGCCCCATTGAGCATGAGGCAAATTTGTGCCATCTATCTTTATCACAGCAAGGTCAGATAGGGGATCATTACCAACTATATTTGCGGAGTAAGTCCTACCATCCGCCAACTCTATATAGATGTTATCCGCGCTTTCAACTACGTGGTTGTTGGTCGCAATATACCCTTCACCGTCGATGAGTATCCCGGACCCGGCAATAGATTCCGTATACTCACGTCCAAAGAAATCAGAGGTGACCGTCTCTGTGGTCACGGAAACCACCGAGGGCCTTGCCTTGGCAATTACCGGCGGGAAATCAGGCAGAAGAGTAGCCGGCTCGCTGTTCGGTGGGAACGTCCAACCGGGGTTAGTATATGCGGTCGAGTTGTTAGACTGCGGTGGGCTAGATGCCTGGGGAAGAGAAAAGGCCAGGACAGTGACAACCAGTGTTACCGTCACCACGATTACGGCTGCCAGGATGTACTTAGTCTTGCTGGACATTTTTGCGGTCTACATATTATATCATCGACATTTCTCTCACAATCAAATTGCTTTCGGACCTTGGATGGAGCACGCCGATGTTTGCGAAAGCACGTATGGCAAAGACTATCCTCGGACTGTTAGAACAGCAGCAGTGGCTCTCGCCCGTGCTTCAACGTCTCCCCGCGTGCTGAGATTTGAGTGATAACCATGTCTCGTTTGGTTCCGATCAAGTTGGATGCTACTGTTATGTTATAATTGGTCACAAAATTCAGAGTAGGGGATCCAATGTCTGAAGCAAGAATTGGCGTCATCGGTGGAAGCGGGCTTTACAAAATGGAAGGGATGACAGGGGTAGAGGAAGTAAGGGTTGACACACCCTTTGGTGAGCCCAGCGACGCTATTGTTTTGGGTAGCCTGGAGGGAGCAAGGGTTGCTTTTCTGCCCAGACATGGCAAGGGACATCGAATAAGCCCGAGTGAACTACCGGCGAAAGCCAATATTTATGCCTTGAAATCCCTGGGAGTGGAGAGAATTATCTCCGTAGTCGCTGTGGGCAGTCTCCTTGAGGAGATAGCACCTCTGGATGTAGTCATACCTGACCAACTGATAGACTGTACCAAGGCGAGAGCCAGCACGTTCTTTGTAGGTGGGATAGTAGGGCATGTCTCTCTCGCGGAACCTTTCTGTCCCGTCCTGCGTCAAATATCGTTTGAAGCAAGTACCAGGGTTGGGGCAAAGGTACACAAGCGTGGTACTTATCTGGCCATGGAAGGGCCACAGCTCTCGACCAAGGCTGAGTCTCAGCTTTACCGCTCTTGGGGCGCTGATATCATTGGGATGACTGCTTTGCCTGAGGCCAAATTAGCTAGGGAGGCAGAAATATGCTATGCGACACTTGCTCTGGTCACTGATTATGATTGCTGGCATCTGGACTATGAATCGGTCACGACAGAGATGATTCTGACTAACTTGCGTAACGGCGTTGATACTATTAAGGACGTTCTTAAGTTATTACTGCCTTCCATACCGCAGGAACGAGACTGTCCCTGCGCTAATGCGCTAAGATATGCCATAGTTACCGAAGCCAAATACATACCGGAAGGGAAAAAGAAGGAGCTGGGATTACTGATTGACAGATATCTACGCAAGGAGAAAGATGTCAACCAAGGTTGAGTTTGGATGTCTGCCTACTGCTATCGGCAGTATGCCTCACCACGACCCTGAGCAGGCCTGTTGTGTTGTCATGAAGTATCTGCCTGAGATCCCTGCCTGGCCACAATTGCCAGGGCGCTCACCCAAAGAGGACATGATCATCCAGTTCAGCGAAGGATTTCCAGGGATTATTATGAACGGCGACAGAATTCACTTTGAGCAGCCCGCGGGTTTTGAGAGTGAACTGGAGCAGATCCACACCGATTGTGAGCAGAACAAGACCCATGAATACGGCATTTCGATGGAATATGCTGCTGGGCTCTATGCATTCCTGTCCAGAGCACAGGGCAGCAAAATAGTCAAAGGCCAGGTAACCGGTCCCATCACCTGGGGATTGAGGGTTACCGACCAGGATGGTCTGGGCATACTCTATGACGAGACCCTGGCTGAGACTGCGGCTAAGTTCCTCAGGCTTAAAGCTGCGTGGCAGGAGAACACCTTGAGGCGGATATCGCCCGACACCATCATCTTTGTTGATGAGCCCTATTTGGTTTCTTTGGGCTCGGTGTTTACTCCTATTCCTGAAGCAAAAGTGCCTGCTCTGCTGGAAGAGGTTTTTAAGGGAATCAAAGGCACGAAGGGACTACATTGCTGTGGGAATACTAACTGGTCAGTTCTCCTGGACACCGGGCTCGACATCCTTAGTTTTGATGCTTACAATTATGCCTCTTCCCTGGGCACCCATTCGGAAAAAGTGAAAACCTTCCTTGAGGGTGGCGGTTCCATTGCCTGGGGCATAGTCCCGAACGAGGAAGAAGCCCTGACTAAGGAATCGTTGTCGAGCCTCCGTGACCGCCTGGAAGAAGCCATGGCTCCGTTCACGAGGGAAGGGGTCAAATTCCGGCAACTCATAGCTCAAGGGCTGATAACCCCGTCCTGTGGCTTGAAGAGCCTGTCGTTCGAAGCGGCATCTGTGGCTCTGGATATGACGGCCAGATTGTCTAATGACCTGAGAAGTCGATATGGAACGTGACAGGTGAAATGCGCGACTCTCGGGGTCCATTACCAAGGAAGCAAGGCTGTTACTCTGGCCAATCTCTTTCCAGGGCCTTTATCTTGTTCACTCGTTGTATATGTCTGCCGCCTTCGAAAGCCGTGGCCAGAAAAGTCTGAATAGTTTCCAGAGCTGAGTCGGCCTCAATGTCCTCTCCCCTGAGGCACAAGACATTGGCATCATTGTGCTGGCGGGCGCGTTGTGCTGCGAAGGCATCATGGCACAAGGCTGCTCTTACGCCCTTTATTTTGTTAGCGGCTATGCTCATGCCTATGCCGGTGCTGCATATCAGAATGCCTCGATCAAAACTGCCCGAAGCCACTGCCTCTCCGACTTTCTTAGCAATGTCAGGGTAATCCACAGGAATCGTATCGTGGCATCCGAAATCTTGACAACTGTGGCCCCGGTCTTGCAGAAAAGGCATAATTAACTCCTTTAGAGCAAAACCGCGGTGATCACCGCCTACAGCAATGCGCCCCACTATTCAACTCCAGGTATTCTTCATAAGCTTGGTCGATCTCATGCGATGCTATAATGCCCTGACGTAGAATTGTTGGCGGTTCAGAGCCAACGTCTACCACTGTGGACTCCTTGCCGCCGGGACATGTGCCTCCGTCGATAATGAAGTCGATTCTCCCCTCCAGTTGTTGTTTAACTTGCTCGGCGGTCAGGGCGGCCGCCCGGCCGCTAATATTGGCGCTGGTCCCAACTATGGGATTCCCTAGGCGCCGAATGAGGGCCAGAGGAACAGGGTGGTCAGGAACACGTACTGCTATTGTAGGCTCATGGGCCAGGTGCGCGGGTACCAAATCTGCTCTGCGTAAGACCAGAGTTAGCCCGCCGGGCCAGAAACGCCTGGCCAAAAACCAGGCAATTTCCGGTATCGGATTGGCCAGGATAGTCAATCGCTCCACTTGAGCGAAAAGCAGGGGGAGTTGCAGATGCTTCGGTCGGTTTTTTATCTCATAAATCCTGGCCACGGCCCTGGGATTGAAGGCATCAGCACCGAGAGCGTAGACCGTATCGGTGGGAAAGGCGATCACCCCGCCGCTCTGAAGGATTTTGACCCCCTTTTCGATTTCTGGTTGCCTGATATCCATCTTCCTGGACGTTAGTATAGCACGGTGTTTACCCAAGTCAGAAATTCCTCATTTCCAGATTGCGACGCATGCACACCCACAAATCGGGGTGGAATAGGGTTTGTCACGATACCAGGCACAGGCAGTAAAAGCCTGTCCCGGTTGATAACGGGCCAGGATAGTGGTAAGCTAATATATCCTCCGCTACTAGTCCGCAATGAAGAAGAAATCCGAAAGCCGCAGAATTGCTGCCAGCGACGATATTGAAGTTTCCACTTATTTGGAGCTGGCCAAGGAGCTGCACGGCGAGCAACCCGTAGTTGAGCCAAAGGCACCACCGGGCGAGCGTGAGACTATAGTGGTGCTCGACTTTGGCTCTCAATATAGCATGCTCATCGCCAGGCGGGTGAGGGAGTGTCAGGTCTATTGTGAGCTTGTGCCGCATGATACGCCCTGGGAGAAGATAGCTTCTCTTAACCCGCGCGGCTTCATCTTATCGGGAGGCCCGGGTAGCGTCTATGACGCTGGTGCTCCTCTGCCTCTACCGTACATCTATGAGACCCGGCTCCCTGTGATGGGGATTTGCTACGGTATGCTGGCGGTCGCATATCAGCTGGGTGGTCAGGTAGCTCGTGGGCCAAAGCACGAATACGGGCACACCATCCTGTACCTAAGTGATGAAGACTGCCCTCTCTTTGCCGGTCTTCCTTCATCTCTCCCCGTGTGGATGAGTCATGGTGACCAGATAATGGAGCTACCTCCCGGCTTCAAGGCTCTGGCCTATAGTGAGAATTCCCCGTTCGCCGTCATAGGCAATGATAGCAATATCTACGGATTGCAGTTTCACCCTGAAGTAGTCCACACAACCCACGGTAAAGCCATATTCCAGAATTTCGTACTACAGATATGCGGCTGTCAGGGTAGTTGGACACCGGCTAATTTCATATCTGAGAGCGTAGATAAGATCAGAGAGCAGGTGGGCGACGGAAGGGTAGTGTGCGCTCTTTCTGGTGGCGTCGATTCGGCAGTGACTGCTACGCTTATCGACCGTGGTGTTGGTAACAAGCTTACCTGTATCTTCATCAACAACGGGTTATTACGGCGTGACGAACCGGAGAGGGTACTCAGTACCTTCAAGCGTAACCTCAAAATGGACATAGTCTATATAGACGCCACCGATAGATTCCTGGAACGGCTCAAGGGAGTTAGGGATCCGGAGAATAAGCGGCAGCTGGTAGGAAACGAATTCATTCATATTTTTGAGGAAGAAGCCGCTAAATTGGGCAAGATTGATTTTCTGGCTCAGGGCACTCTTTATCCCGATGTGATTGAAAGCACCTGTGCGGAAACTAAGGCGGCTGTCAAGATAAAGACCCACCACAATGTCGGTGGACTGCCGGCTACAATGAACTTTGCTCTTATTGAGCCTTTGAGGTATCTATTCAAGGACGAAGTCCGAGAAGTGGGGTTGGCTTTGGGTCTGCCTGAGGACATGATCTGGCGGCAGCCATTTCCCGGCCCGGGACTATCCATTCGAGTTATCGGCGAGGTGACCCGGGAAAAACTGGATACACTCCGGGCTGGTGACTGGATTCTCATGAACGAAATCAAGAAAGCGAAGCTTTATCGTCAGCTATGGCAAAGCTTTGCCATACTCACTGACATCAGGAGCGTGGGGGTCATGGGTGACTACCGAACTTATGGCTACCTGATGGCGATCAGAGCGATAACCAGCGAAGATGCCATGACTGCCGATTGGGCACGTCTGCCGCACGATCTTCTTGCCAGAATATCTGACCGCATAGTCAACGAAGTGCCCAATATCAACCGGGTAGTCTATGATGTCACCAGCAAACCTCCGGCAACTATAGAATGGGAATAGTTAGTCAGTCTGCCCCCATTGTGAGGCAGTGCCTTGGCCTATGCAACTGCGAAGCCGGGGGCCGAAGCATTCTGAGCCCCTTCGCTCGGGGCGACAAAGGAAAGCGAGGCGCCTGTAAGTGTGCGTAAAATGGAGACTAGCAAGGAGGTGAAAGGGTGAGTTATTCTTTTGAGGAGATGAGCGACGAACAATTGGGGATGCAGGATGATCTGGAAGCGCTCCGCGATGTATTGGCGTATGAGTTGCAGGCCATTAACCAGTATCAGGAGCATTTATTATACTTGGAGAACGAAGAAGCAGCTAGTGCACTGGAGCGTATTATCGAACAGGAGAAGGAGCACGTGGCAGAGCTGCTAAGACTGATTCAGAACCTCGATCCTGTTCAAGCCGAGAAATTGAGAAAGACTTTGTGATGCTATGGCGCACCGACCTAAGCTAAAGGGTGTCAAGAAGAACAGAAAAAAGCGTAAGAAGAAGCGATAGCTACTCTTCGAGGCGGGAACGGCTGGCGCTGGTAGCCTGTATTATGGTTTATGCCGCCGTTCTCTGAGAAACTGACGCTGAAGAACCTGGGCAATGGATACCTGTCACAGCTATGCCTTGAAGACTGTCATGCGGGAGTGAAGTTTGAAGATTCTAGTTGTTGGAGGTGGAGGCAGAGAACACACACTGGTCTGGAGGATTGTGCAGAGTCCCAGGGTGGACAAAGTCTTTGCCGCCCCCGGAAACGCGGGCACAGCAGCTATCGCGGAGAATCTGAGTCTTCGGCCTACAGACATATGGGGGCTGGCTAAGGCGGCTGAAGAGAAAAGTATTGATCTGGTCGTGGTGGGCCCTGAAGCTCCACTGGCTTTGGGCCTAGTGGACCATCTTGATAGGCTTGGCATTCCTGTTTTCGGTCCCACTAAAGCAGCCGCTCAGATAGAATCGAGCAAGGTTTTTGCTCGACACTTGATGCAGAAGTACGGCATTCCTTGTCCCAAGGGCGCCGTCTTCAGTTCTTATCACGAGGCTCGCGAGTACCTCCAAGAGCAGCGTCTACCTGTGGTGATCAAGGCAGATGGACTGGCGGCTGGCAAAGGTGTCATTGTTGCCGCCTCTCTATCGGAAGCTGAGAAAGCCCTTGCGGGTATCATGAGCGACAAGCTGTTTGGTCCCGCCGGAGATAAGGTAGTAATTGATGAATATATTGTCGGGCGTGAGGTAAGCCTAATAGCTTTCGCCGATGGCAAGACAGTCTCACCCATGGTGCCGGCTTGCGACTATAAGAAGATTGGGGATAATGACCAGGGCCCTAACACGGGAGGTATGGGAAGCTACAGCCCGCCGGGCTTTTTCTCGGCTGGCATGACAGGCAAGGTAACAGAGAACATTCTACTACCAGTTGTGAAAGCCATGGCTGAGGAAGGCATGCCTTTTAAAGGGGTCCTGTACGCCGGGCTAATGATTGTCAAAGGAGAGCCTGTGGTCTTGGAATTCAATGCTCGCTTTGGTGACCCCGAGACTCAGGTGGTGTTGCCGCTTCTCAAGACTGACCTGGTGGACACACTCATGGCGGTGGTGGAGGGGAGCCTTGACGGTGTGAGGACAGCATGGAGTTCCGACGCCTGCGTTGGGGTAGTCATGGCCTCCGGTGGTTATCCTGACAATTACAGAACCGGCTTTCCCGTACAGGGAATGGATAGCGTGAATGGTGATGTGCTGCTTTTCCATGCCGGTACCAAGCTGGAAGATGATGGGACAGTGTGCACCGCCGGGGGACGAGTCCTCACTGTAGTAGGCGTGGGCAAAGACATGGCCGAAGCCCGAAACAAGGTCTACAACAACATTTCCCGTATCTCCTTTGAAGGCTGCTATTATCGTAAGGACATTGCCTTGAGGGAGATAGATGAGATAAACTCTAGACCCTGAGCAAAGGATACGGATCTCCTGACAAAGAAGATTCTGAATTCAGGATTCGTTTGAAGCTTAGGAAGTGGGATTTGTCGGACAATGGCATTAGTAGGGATTGTCGTAGGCAGTAAGTCGGACACCGAGTTCATACAACCGGCGCTGGACACGCTGACCGAACTGGGCATTGAGTATGGGTTCTCTGTTATCTCAGCTCATAGGACTCCTGAGAGCGTAAGAGAGTATGGCCTGGAGGCGGAAAAGAGGGGGTTCAAAGTCATTATCGCAGCCGCTGGTTATGCCGCTCACCTTCCGGGGGTCGTAGCCAGCTGGACGACCTTGCCTGTAGTAGGCGTGCCTTTGCCTACCAGTGAACTGAAGGGAGTAGACGCTCTGCTGTCCATAACTCAGATGCCTGGTGGGGTGCCGGTAGCTTGCACCGGCATGGGCAGAAGCGGGGCAAAGAACGCTGCCCTACTTGCCGCCCAGATTCTGGGTGTGCAGTACGAAGAGATAAGGGAGAACTATCGCAGGTACAAGCAACGTCTGGCAGAGGGACAAATATGATTGAGCGCTATTCCCGACCTCAGATGAAAAACGTCTGGTCTGAGGAAAACAAGTTCGACCAGTGGCTGAAGGTGGAGATAGCCGTTTGTGAAGCGTGGGCGGAGCTTGGTGAAATCCCCCTGGAAGACATGGCTAAGATAAGAAAGGCCAGCTACAACCTGGATCGCATTGCCACCTTTCTCGAGGTGACCCGCCATGACATGACCGCATTTCTCAACTCGGTGGCTGAAAGCCTGGGTGAGGAGTCGCGGTTCGTACATCTTGGTCTTACCTCTTCGGATGTTATGGACACTGCCCTTGGTTTGCAGATGACCCAGGCTGCAGCTATCTTGGCACAAGATGTAGCCGATCTCATATCCGTGCTCAAGAATAGAGCTGTCGAGCACAAACATACTATTATGATGGGGCGAACCCATGGTGTTCACGCCGAGCCAACCACATTTGGTTTGAAGATAGCGCTATGGACGGAAGAGATGAACCGGAATGCGCAAAGGCTGGCCGAGGCCAGAAGGATTGTCTCGGTGGGCAAGATGTCCGGAGCAGTAGGCACCTATGCTACTGTGCCTCCTGAGGTGGAGAGAATAGCCTGCGCCAACCTGGGATTGGCGCCGGCCCCGGTATCAAGCCAGGTAGTTCAGCGCGATCGCCATGCCCAGTTTCTGACCACTCTAGCCATTATCGCCGGCTCCCTGGAGAAATTCGCCATGGAAATTAGAGGTCTCCAGCGAACGGAAGTCCGGGAAGTCGAAGAACCGTTTGGAACGGGGCAAACGGGCTCCTCAGCGATGCCCCATAAAAGAAACCCGGAGCTCTGTGAGCGTATCTGTGGACTGGCCAGATCAGTGCGGGGCTATGCGGTGACCTCTTTAGAGAATATCGCCCTATGGCATGAGCGTGACATCAGCCACTCCTCCACAGAGCGAATCATCTTGCCTGACTCCTGCCTAGTACTTGATTACATGTTATCCATATTTACATCGATAATGAAAGATCTGAAGGTGTATCCGGAAAACATGCGTCGCAACATTGAACTTACCCAGGGACTCGTTTTCTCTCAGAGAGTGCTGATAGCCTTGATAGGTAAAGGGCTGACACGAGAAGAGGCCTACAAGATGGTGCAGGACAATGCAATGAAAGCCTGGGAGGAGAAGAAAACCTTTCGTAATCTGCTTGAAGCGGACAGCCGGATAGCAGCTCATCTGAGCAAAGACGAACTGCAATCTCTCTTCGACTATGGCTACTATCTCAAGCACATAGACGAGGTTTTTGAGCGACTAGGGTTAGGTAAGGTAAAGCAGGGAGCCGGAGCAGAAAGCCCGGCCCCACGTGCTATGTGAGGCAGGGGTGGATATGTCTGTTCTACTGGAAATCGATTTGCCCGTTCCCTTATTTCGGCGCGGCAAGGTGAGGAATGTCTATGATCTGGGTGATAAGCTGCTCATCGTGTCCACGGATCGCATTTCTGCCTTTGATGTGGTTCTGCCGTGCGGCATCCCCGACAAGGGAATGGTTCTCAACCAGCTTTCCGCCTTCTGGTTCAAGAAAACGGCCCATATCCTGCCTAATCACCTTATCAAGGTAATCGATAGCACAGATATAGTTCGGGATGTCATTGCGAGGGCTGGAAGCACGAAGCAATCTCAATGGGAAAGAGATTCCTCGCTCGCACTTGCAACAAGCCTGATTGGCCGGTCTATGCTGGTGGCCAAGGCTGAGCGTGTCCCCGTCGAATGTGTTGTTAGAGGTTATCTATCCGGCTCGGCATGGGAAGAGTACAGAGAAACCGGAAAAGTTGGCCGCATTCAGTTACCGTCGGGAATGAAGGAAAGCCAGGAATTGCCCCGGCCTATCTTCACCCCCACCACCAAGGGCGATACAGAGCATGATCGCCCATTAACCGATCAAGACATAAAGGACCTTGAGATTGAGGACCTTTTTGAGGAACTCGAGGAGAAAAGCCTGCTTATCTACAGTTATGCCCGAGATTATGCGGTAACTAGGGGAATAATAATTGCCGATACCAAGTTTGAGTTCGGTTTTGTAGATGGGCAATTGGCCCTTATCGATGAACTGCTAACGCCAGACTCGAGTCGTTTCTGGGATGCCGGCCAGTATAAGGTTGGCCATTCGCAGCCCAGCTTTGATAAACAGCCAGTCCGGGATTGGCTATCGGCTTCAGGATGGGACAAGAGACCGCCAGCACCTGTGTTGCCTTCGGAGGTAATCGAGAGAACATCAAGAAGGTACCGTGATGTGTACAGCAAGTTGACCGGGGAAGTTCTCTGATCAAGAAAAGCGGATATGTCAAGACAAGGAAAGCGGAGCGGTACGAGGTGCTCTTCTACATTTCTATCTAGCGAGCACTTTGATTAGCTGCAACAGGTTGGTGTCCAGTTCTTTCCTTTTCTCCCAGGTTTCCTTCAGCGGAGTGAAGGCTATTTCTCCCTTAAGTTCTCCCACCATATAACCCGCCATGCCATTAACGAGAGCATCCACAGCCGCTGCTCCTAACTTGCTGGCGAGAACTCTATCCCTGGCCGTAGGAGAGCCGCCTCTCTGGACATGCCCCAGAACACAGGTGCGGTAGTCCACTCTCAATCTGTCCCACACCTGCTCAGCAACTGAAAATACACCGCCAGCATCATCCCCTTCAGCGACTATTACAATAAACGATGTCTTACCCCTCTTGAAGCCGCGTCTTATATCGAGGCAAAGCTGTTCTATGCTTGTCTCTACTTCCGGGATCAAGATATCTTCGGCTCCGCCGGCAATTCCCACCTCCAGTGCAATAAATCCCCTGCTCCTTCCCATGACCTCGACGAAAAACAGGCGGTTTAAGGATCCTGCAGTATCTCTGATCTTGTCTATGGCATCCAAAGCCGTGTTTATGGCTGTATCGAAGCCGATGGCGTAGTCAGTGCCGTAGACATCGTTGTCTATGGTGCCTGGAATACCGATCACTTTCGCATCTCCGGCTTCCGCCAAAGCCGCTGCGCCGCGAAAGGTGCCGTCCCCGCCTATGGTTATCAGTCCTTCGATGTCTTTGCGCCGCAGGATCTCATTTGCCCTTGTTATGCCCGCCTCGGTTTTCATTTCCTCACAGCGAGCGGTTGCCAGGAATGTCCCTCCTCGCTGGATGATATTGGCCACCGACCTGTTGCCTAACTTCCCAAAGTTCTCCTCCAGTATGCCGCGGTATCCTTGACGAATTCCCACCACCTCCAGCTTCCGGCTAGTCGCCGAGCGGATGATCGCTCTGATGCAGGCGTTCATACCTGGAGCATCACCACCACTGGTTAAGACGCCAATCCTCTTCATAATACTGTGCTGCTTGGCTTCTATTCTATCATGAACCGCAAGGCCATATCGTGTGTCATAGACAACGAGCCTGGACTACCAAGGTCATCATCTCCTGCGGGAATAGTGTGGTATTGACTTTTCTGAAGCAGGGATTAGAATATTCTCAGGAGCCTTGTATCAACGGTAGGTTGGTCTATGGCGGTGATAGGCAGGTGGCTAGGGCGTAGACGGTGAAGAGGCTTGGTACGGGCGAAAGTCGGTTGCTGACATCAGGTAACAATGGGGTGTTGCCAGTGCTGAGTTTGGCTGATGCCGGTAATTGCTGCCTGCAGCGGGCGTGGTCCAGAAAGGCGAAAGATACTGGCGAGGCTAACAACCGGTTAATGTGAATAGTAACGAGACCTGCGGTGGCAGGTCGCGTTCTTGCTTTTTCGAAGGGAGCGGCGGCAATATTGCTTCGAATAATTGCGGCTTGAAGAGTAGTGAAGATGTTGGGGAAGGGAAAATGCACTTTGCTCGCTTCAATAATTCCATGCGGTCTTAACAAGTTCTTAATATTGGTGGTAATATAATTGACACGAGGGATAATGTCGTAGGAGACGTTACCACGTTGAAGGTCAGATGGCTCTGTCAGAGGGTTCCGGAGGAAGGTGAGCTGTGATGGTTAGCCAATGGAAACGATTGTTTGCGCTCATGGAGGGTATCCTGCGTCAGGAACAGGGTCGATCGTGGGCGTCCAGCTACACCTCAAATCTTGCTGGGGTGGAGTGAAAGAATGAACCGAAGAAACGCTATTTGAGAATGTAGTTGCCTGATGAATCGGGCGACTAGAAAGGAGATGCTATATGAATACAATACTTGGTTTGTGGAATCACCATTATCTTAGGACGGTTGGCAGCCTGTTGATTGCGGCGGTCCTGATTGTGGCACTAGTGAGTTGTACTCCTACTCCCCCTGTTGAGTACGACTTGACGATAGGCAGCTCTGCCGGCGGACAGGTAACAGCTCCTGGAGAGGGAACATATACCTGTGACGACGGAGACGTTGTCGATCTGGTGGCGACCCCGGATTGTGGCTATGCCTTTGACGGGTGGACCGGTGATACGGCCGATATCGCGGACGTCAACGCCGCGTCTACCAACATTACCATGAATGCCGACTACGACATCAATGCCAATTTCAAAGCCATTCCGGCCGACCACTTCAAGTTCTACAACGTGGACTATGAGACAGCGCCGCTCATACAGAAGGAAGTGGAACTTGAGGACCAGTTCGGGACTTTCACCGCAAATGTGACTGAGGCTATTAGCTTTGGCAACCCTGTGGAGAAGGAGCATGCTGGTCTGACACCGATCTATGATCCGGACCGCCACTACACCGCATATTTGCTGGACTACAACTGGGAAGAAGATTGGGTGATGCGGTCTGTGGAGGTATCCAACCAGTTTCAGGACAAAGTGGAGCTGACGGTGTACGGTCCGGTCGCGCTGGTTGTGCCGACCCAGAAGGAAGACCACGAAATGGTGGAGTGTCTGAACCATTACCTGGTCTACTTCGTCGATGAAGCGGACTACGACGAGTTCACTCCGGTGGAGGGCGTGAATCTCAAGGACCAGTTCATCCCCAATGGGGAAGATGTCACGGTTAATGGGCCCATGCTGTTTGCCAATCCCGTCAAGAAGACGGTACTCGAAAACGGCGATGTATCAGAGATCGAGGACCCGGAACTGCATTATGTACTCTACGATATATGGGACGAAGCAGCCCCATCTATCGACAAGAGTATACAGATTGACAATCAGTTCGGTCAACAGGTCCTGGACCTGACTGATCGAGACGTTCTTGCCGTCCCTTCCGTGAAGAACGTGCCTCCGACTCCGCCGCTCGACCACTTCAAGGGCTACACGACACTAGTTCAACCACCACTAGAGTGGCCGGTCACTCTCTATGACCAGTTCCACGCCGATTATTTCGAGGGACTGGTGATGGAGCCCACCATGTTCTGCAATCCTGTCGATAAGGTGCACGGCACTGTAGAGATAACTTCGAACTCCGACAACCATCTCACGGTGTACAAGATATCAGCAGTGGAAAACTGGTATACTGTGACCGTCGATAACCAGTTCGGGAATAGCCAGGAGCTGACAGTGTACGGTCCGGTCGCACTGGCTGTGCCGACGCAGAAGGTGGACCCGGGCAACCACGCTAGGCCCAAATATCTGGACCATTACTTGCTCTACGCAGTCTGGGAACCTATGCCCGTGGATGTGACTGTCGACCTGGATGACCAGTTCCCCGAAGTTGCTACAGGCGTTACAGTGGGGTCACCGCTTTAC
>JBKHJJ010000103.1:0-5062 GCA_046538185.1 Dehalococcoidia bacterium | reverse complement strand
AACATACTCTGGGGTCGCGGGCTGCAACATAGACCGAAACCGCCGCCCCTGCGCTGAACCCCAGCAGGCAGAGGCGGGTCCTATCTGCCTGCTGGATGTCATATAGAAAATCAAGGGCGGCCTGCAGATCTCGAGTCCAGCCCATCATATCCAGGTTACCTTCGCTCCTTCCCGCCCCCCGGAAGTTAAAGATCAGTGTCGCAAAGCCGGCCTTGCAGAAGCTCTGCGCCAGCACTGCGTAGCCCCTGTCGGTCAGGTCCGGGGGTGTAGCGGGGATACCGTGGCAGATACACAGGGCAGGGTGGGCTTGGTCCGTTGACGGAAGAAAAAGCTCCCCAACCAGTTCAATCCCATCGGATTTCAACCGAATTTCCTTCGTTTCCATCTTTCGAAGGCCAGGGTGTTTAGATTCCCCGGAGTTTTGTTTCCAGCTGAGCTCTGACTATCTGGAGAAAGCTTCGCCTCCAGATTCTATGGTGCGACCCTTCAGGGTCGCGCAGGCATGAGGCTGAAGCCTCGAACTATATTCTCTAAAACCCCCCTTGGTCACAGGGTCAAAAATAGTACATCCGTCTTCTCTTCCTCACAATAAGACCTGCAACAAGCCCCAAAAGCAGACCTCCGATGTGAGCTTGCCACGCTATCCTGGCAGAGACGAAAGAGAGCAAGACGAGGATTATGATGGCTATCCAGAGTGGTATAGGGACAGGGATAGGAATAAGGAAGACCGGTATCCGGGGCACCATTATCGCCAGGGCGCCCCCGAGGGCAAAAATGCCTCCCGAGGCTCCGACCCCTATAGAGAATGGGTTGGCGAGAAGCGCGAAGAGAAGGTTCCCTGCCAGTCCTCCCAGGAAGAATGTCAGTAGAAAGGTCCTCTCCCCTGCCGCCCGGATGACAAAGCCACCCAGGAAATACAGGGCTATCATGTTGAATATGAGGTGGAAGATACCGCCGTGGACAAACATGCTGCTTATCATGGTCCAGGGCTGCCTCGAGAGGAGCGCAGGTGTCAGACCCAGGAAATAGACTATATCCGGCCTCAGTGCAGTGAGCAGGAAGATTACGATATTGAGGCCTATCAAGAACCAGAGGACGTTCAAATTGACCGCGCCGTAGGTTCGCATTGGGCAATTATAGATTAAATCTCTCTCTCGGTTCAACAGAGTGCCCGGGCCAAAGCGTTCAGAGATGCCGTTCTGAAAAGTGCGAACCCATTCGGACGACCAACAACGATGAGGTTCCTCGCGTGGCCGGTATCGAATTATGAAAGTCTCCTTGTTACGCTCATAATAACAGATTGACGCCCTCGGCCAATGTCTGCTTCAACGGGGCGGCATGTGTATTGTAATGTCCGGCACGGTATGTTTATAATACGGAAGATACCCAGGCTGACAAGATATTTTCCTTACAGGAATTCCGCGTGAGTGAGCAAAGCCCAGACCGAAAACTACGCCTCCCCCCGGCAGCCATAGCGGCCATAATCATGGCAGTCATCTGTGCTGTCTCTCTGTACATACGTATATATCTGGCCTATGACGAAGTGTTCGTCAACGGCTGGATCTGGTTCCGGGAGACGGATGCTTACTACTACATGCGTCACGTGGAGAACATGGTCCAGAATTTCCCCCACTTCAACGCCTTTGACCCCTACGCACTTTACCCCGGTGGCGGTGTCGGGCTCTATCGACCGTTCTTCGTCTTCCTTATCGCCGGCATAAGCAGGCTGGTCAGCGTGGGGCCGCCGACTCTACATACCATGCAGGTCGTGGGTGCCGTCATGCCCGCCGTTCTGGGCACTCTGACGCTTATCCCCGTGTATTTCATCGGCAAGGAATTGTTCAACCGCTGGGTGGGCGTAATTTCGGCCGCTCTGGTTGCCGTACTGCCCGGGGAGTTCCTGAACCGTTCCCTGCTGGGCTTCGCCGACCACCATATGGCTGAGGTCTTGTTCAGCACGGCGACCATCCTCTTTCTGATAATGGCCATCAAGCGGTCTCGAGAAAGGGAGATTTCATTCAGCCATCTGCTGGCCGGGGACTGGCCGACTATCACCAGGCCCCTTATCTATACTTTGCTCGCCGCCATTTTCCTGGGGATCTATCTCCTTACCTGGGTGGGAGGCCTGCTGCTGATTTTCATCATATTCGCTTACCTGGTCATCCAGTTCATCATAGACCACCTCCGGCGGAGGTCGACCGACTATCTGTGTATTATCGGCACTCCAGTCTTCCTCATTGCTTTCCTTATGCTCCTTCCCGTATTGGGTGGAGGCAGCCGCGAAATGGCGTACCGGGCGGCAATGCTGATTGCGATAGTGTTGCCCATAGTGCTCAGCATCATATCGCGCCTCATGGCGGGCAGGGCCTGGAAGCCCGTTTACTATCCGCTCACCTTGGTGGGCCTGGCCGGCATAGCGCTGGGCATTCTTTACGCCGTCAACCCTGATCTGTTCGGGTACATGAGCGGCCTGTTCGGCATCTTCAGCCCGACCGGTGCTGCACTGACTGTCCTGGAAATACAGGGGTTGACTGCATCTATGGCCTGGGGCAACTTCAACACCTCGTTCTTCATCGCATTCATCTCCCTTGCCATGCTGATCTATGTGGCTTTCAAGGAAAAGAGCGCAGCCAGGACCCTGTTCCTGGTATGGAGCATAGTAATGCTGATGGCGGTGCTGGGGCAGCGCCGCTTCGGCTACTACTACGTCATAAATGCCGCCCTGCTCACCGGGTATTTCTCCTGGAAGCTGCTGGACATTGCCGGCCTGGGCAGACTGCTGACCGGGCCTAAGGAAATTGTGAGGGTAGCGAAAGCATTCAAAAAGAAGAAGAAGACCGTGGAGAAAGCGGCTCAAAGGACTTTCATGCAGCCCAGGGGTACCTGGATAAAGGTTATCGTCATGGGCATAGTGGTCTTCTTTCTGGTCTTCTTCCCCAGCCTCGGGTTGTGGAGGGAACAGCCTACCAGGCTCTGGGGGACCGGTGGGCAGGCCGTCTACATCGGGTTCACAAGGTATACCGCCGAGAGGCCGCCTATCATCGATGAGGGATGGTACACCTCCTGTCTGTGGCTTAAGGACAACACCCCCGACCCCTTCAATGACCCCGGGTTCTATTATGAGCTATACCCGCCGCGAGGAGAGTTTGAGTATCCGGAGACCGCCTACGGCGTGATGTCCTGGTGGGACTACGGCCACTTCATAATGCAACTTGGACACCGTATTCCCAATGCCAATCCGATGCAGGCAGGGGCCGACCGCGCCGGTGAGTTTTTCACCGCACAGAATGAAAGCCTGGCCAACGAAGAACTGGACAAATGGGGTTCGAAATATGTGGCGATCGACAATGCAATGGCTACGGGGAAGTTCTATGCCATGGCAGAGTGGGCCGGCAAGGACCCGGACGATTTCTACGAAATCTACTACCTGCCGCAGCAGGATGGCGGACAGTTTTTGCCCCTGTACTACCCCACTTACTATAACTCCACCGTGGCCAGGCTCTACAACTTTGATGGGCAAGCGGTGACTCCCACGGAAGTGGTAGTTGTAGCGTACCAGGAGAAGGTATTCGGCGACGGGGAGGTGTATAAGGAAATCACCGATGGTCGGCAGTTTCCCACGTATGAGGAAGCCGTGGCCTATGTAGCAGCCCAGGTGTCCGGAAACTATAGAATTGTGGGCACCAGTCCCTTTGAGAGCCCCGTCCCCTTAGAAGAATTGAACAGCTACGAGCTTGTATATTCATCCAATGCCACCACAACGACGGCAGGGGAGACGCTGCCCAGCGTGAAGATCTTTGAATACCTCGGCGCAGACGCGTCTTGAAGCGGAAGGCGGCCATCGTATATCTGGAGGGGCCGTGTTCTTTGGCTCTCCTTTCGCAGGGGAATTGCTTGGGGGCAGGTAAAGGGTGGGGCTGAGGTGCCATCGTAGGGGAAAAGTGTGAACCCGGGAGGATACCTGGCGGGTACAACAACCCCGTTCGCACACCGGACAACAGGACCAACCTGCTTGCTTCTCTTCTGTCCATATCGTATGATTACCCGCGTGGGTGATCTAGAAACTGAGGGCAGAATGGATAGAGCCAGCATACTTGAGAAAATCACTCAGGTACTTACAGAACAGGGAGCGACGAAAGTAGCCATCTTTGGGTCCTATGCCAGAGGAGAAGAGCGACCGGAGAGCGACATAGATGTCATTGTCGAATTCTCGGAAAATAAGAGCCTTCTAGAATTAGTCAGGATAGAGGGTGAGCTCTCTGAGGCATTAGGCATAAAAGTAGACCTACTGACGGAGAAGTCCATAAGCCCATACCTCATTGATATTGTGCGGCAGCAAATGGAGGTAATCTACGGGTGAGAAAGGACGATTCAGTGTACTTGAGGCATGTTCTGGACGCTATATATCGAATAGAAGAATACACCCGGGATATAACATACGAGAATTTCCTGAGCAGCCATTTGCGACAGGATGCGGCAATAAGGCAAATTGAAGTGATTGGTGAGGCTGTGAAGAAGTTGTCTCCAGAGTTGAAGGACAGGCACCCGGAAATACCTTGGAGAGATGTAGTTGGGATGAGGGACAAGTTGGTACACGACTACTTCGGTGTGGATCTAGATGCCGTCTGGAATACCGCAAGAAAGGATATCCCTCAACTGAAAGAGGAAATCAGAGGGATTGATGTCTAAGCATACAGCCGTAATTGAAAAGGCTGATGGCAACTATTCTGCATACTGCCCGGATTTGCCTGGCTGTGTAGCTACGGGGCTAAGTATAGAGGAGGCGACGGAAAGAATCAAAGAAGTCATTGAATTCCATATTGAGGGACTCAAGGCGGAAGGCCTGGATGTGCCGCCACCCGCCACCACTGCTGCTCTTGTTGAAGTAGCATTGTAGAGGATTGGTGAAACTCAATTCACTGGTTGTCACCGTCGTTCTTAGCGAAGCCGAAGGAGCAGATTCGGCGTGGCAATTTCGACAGACTCAGCGAAACCCCAGCCCGCCTTGTTTTCTGTCAGACTTGCCATGGCAATCGGTGCAAGCGAGGTGACATTGCCGGGA
>JBKHJJ010000102.1:0-5069 GCA_046538185.1 Dehalococcoidia bacterium | reverse complement strand
TACACCATTGGTGATGAGCGAATGCTCTCAATACCCGACCCAGCCTCCAGCATCTCCTGGGCCAGTTCGTAGAACCTGATTATGGTTTTGAGCATGAGGCCCGCTTTTGCCGGCACGCAGTAGGTATCGACTTCATGATAGGCGCTCTGCTGAAGGAAGTCCTCTCGTATCATCCTGGCGATGAGAAGCAGTAATTTGTCTCCTTCCGGCAAGGCCTCGGGACCTACCAGTCTCACGATTTCTTCCAGTTCAGCCTCCTGCTGCAGTACTCTCAGGGCGGCGGCTCTGGTACTTTCCCACCCCGGATCATGTTCATTCCACCAGTCCTTAACTGCGTCTACATAGAGGCTGTAACTAGTAAGCCAGCTTATCGCTGGGAAATGTCTCTTGTTTGCCAGCGAGACGTCCAATGCATACAGGGCATCTATTATTCTAAGTGTATTCTGGGTTACTGGTTCGCTGAAATCGGCTCCGGGAGGGCTAACGGCACCGGCCACTGTTACCGATCCTCTTCTCTCCGGATTGCCCACGCATTCAACCATTCCCGCTCTCTCATAGAAAGATGAAAGGCGAGAGCCCATATAAGAGGGGAAGCCTTCTTCCCCCGGCATCTCCTCGAGTCTTCCGCTCATCTCCCGCATGGCTTCGGCCCATCTCGAGGTTGAATCAGCAACCAGCAGAATGTCGTAGCCCATGTCCCGGAAGTACTCGGCCATCGTAATGCCGACGAAGATACTTGCTTCCCTGGCCACGACTGGCATGTTAGAGGTATTGGCTATGAATATTTCCTTTTCCTGCAACAGTCTCCCGGTAGCTGGATCCTTGAGTTCCCTGAAACTAGTGAGCACATCGGACATCTCGTTGCCCCTTTCTCCACAGCCTACGTAGATGTTCAGATGTGTCTGAGCCCATCTGGCCAACTGTTGCAGGGCAACTGTTTTGCCGGTGCCAAAGCCCCCGGGTATCGAAGCTTTGCCACCTAGAGCTAGAGGGAACATGTAGTCCAGAATCCGCATGCCGGTGGTCAGTAGCCCCGAAGGGTCGAACCTCTGCTTATAGGGTCTGGGTTTTCTTACCGGCCACCGCTGCATCATCGTAAGCTCTCTTACTTCCCCATCTTGTTCCACCCTGGCTACAGGTTCTTCTACGGTGTAGTCTCCTTTGCGTATATCCTTTACGGTGCCTTTGATTCTCGGCGGCACCATTATCCTGTGTTCTATAAGGTGGGTCTCGGGAACCACCCCTATTATGTCTCCCTGGCTGACGGAGTCTCCGACCTTGACTTTGGGAGTGAATTCCCATTTCTTGTCCCGGGGAAGTGGTGCAGCTTTGACCCCCCGTTTTATGAACGGGCCGATGTCCTCACCCAGGGCAAGCAAAGATTTCTGTAGCCCATCGTAGATAGAGCCCACCATTCCGGGACCCAGCTCGACGCTCAGGATTCTTCCCGTTCCTACCACCGCCTCCCCTGTTTTCAACCCCAGAGTATCCTCGTGCGCTTGAATTATGGCCCTGTCCCCTTCCAGTCCTACTATCTCCCCGACCAGCCCCTCTTCCCCTATCTCCACTACTTCATAAACCTGGGAGCCTTTCATGTCATTTGCTATAACTAGAGGACCCGAAACTCTCCATATTTTGCCCATATCTTCAACCTCCTATTATGGTTTAGTCTTAGATCTCCACCTCAAACCCAATGGATTCTCTGATGAGTGCCCTGTAATATCCTTTGGTATCCGGGTACCTGGTACCGAACTTGGACGGCGCTTCGATGATTACGGGCATCATTCCTTTCCTTTTCCTGACCTGAGCCAGCATATCTTCAACATGCTGTGCATAGTCCTCCAGTATTATGACTATGCCGACATCGGGCTGGCCCAGCAATTCTGTTAGAGCTTTCCTGACGTCTTCGCCGACGTCGCGGTCGCCCTTTATTGTGTGATAGTTGCTGATACCGGCCAACCTCAGAGCATTTACCAGCTCCTCGTCCCCTATGACCGCTATATTCAGGTGACTGATAGACATCATTTCACAGCACCAGATAATCCTTTATTTCATGAACAGGAATACCATCGACTATCGCTTTCAGGATGAGCCTCAGGTTCCTCACTTCGACTTCCTTAAGAACTAAGTACCAGGCCATAACCAAAGGTGATAGTATCCTTGGGGACAACATCTCCTTGAGCATCGTGAATTTGTGCTTATCGATGATGTCCTGTACAGCGCCGATACTTCTTGTCTTATCGAAGCCGGTAGATATTTCGGTTGCTATGTCTCTATACTGGGGAATCTCCAGCTTTGATGGCATGTCGGCCAATTTCACGGATAATAGGTCTCTGATATCGTTGTCTGTAATCCTGTAGCCGCCGGCAATGGTACATTCGGCAGCATCAACTCCTGCACCTTGGATCAGCGCTCTGGACGCGATTTCCAGGTTTGTCAGATCTATCACCAGACCGAAGGCTTTGGCAAGTACATAGCCATCCTTAATCGTTCTTGCCATGTTCAGTATCTCTTTGTAATACTCGCCGTCTAACTTGGCCTCAACCAGCAGTTTCGACTTTGGGCTCTTATCAGTTTTGAATTGCTCCAGGGCGGGTGTATAGTCTCCCAGCTCGCATTTGACGAGTAGCTGAATGATGTCATCTACGTTCTCAGCGTTGGAAAGTTCATCTAACAACGAGTTGTCATGGATGATACCGACCGGTATCATACTGGCTTTCTTGCCATCGGAAATGTTCTGCAAGGCCGCTTTGATATTCGAGACATCGTACTTCACCACGTATGCCCTAGACAGCTTTAGCACTTCTCCGGGCACAAACCTGAATGATTCTACATATCTGATGCGCTGCGCCAGATAACCCCACAAGTATTCATCGAGATGATCAAAAGCCTTAACAGTGTATCCTTCCAGATAGCTTCCTATGGCGGTCTCCCTGATGATTGCTAATGCATCCTCGAGGTTTGACGCCGACGCTATCCTGTCTATATGTTCGGCGGTAACGGTTTTAGGTTCTTCGCCTTTCAGACAAGCAGAGATGAACGCATATTTTGGAGTCAGCACGACATTCCCTTAAGAAGATTCAAAGAGTCTCTTATTCATCTCGGGCAATAACTTTGGCAGCAGCATGTCAAGTCTGGTTTCGTAGGTGTTATCTATCCTCAGTTTTCCCGCAACATCCTCAGCTATGACCCCTCCCAGGCAATCGGCCTCCCCGACATCTACTATCTTATCGGACAACGCTTTGTCCGATTTGAGCAGCTTTCTTGCGGCGTCTACGTCTTTGGGAGCAAGGTAGATTCTGGCTTTGTCCGCGCCGAGTCCATCTATGGACTCCCGGATCAAGTTTAGAAGATGAGTCTCACCGGAGGAAACCTTGGGCAGTTCCTTCCGTGCCGTGTCAACTATCCTACCAATGACGTCAGTTTTTGCCCCCGATAGCTTTTGTCGCACTTTAATGGAGGCCTGAGCCAAGATTCTGGCAGCCTCTGCCTCCGCCTCTCCCAGCATTCTGCCTCTCTCTTCCTCGAACCTCGCCTCCCGCTGTTGCTTGGCTTTCTCTATCTCATCTTGCGCTTTTCCCTCGGCCTCTCTTATTATGTTCTGGGCATCCAGCTTTACTTTGCTAACAACTGCTTCGCTTATTCTTTCCATTCTTATCGACCCTTAGAAAAGTCCTAACAAGGCCAGTGCCATTATGGCGAATACCAGTCCCAGCACGCCTATGAGTTCGACGAACACGGCTAACATCATCGAGTTGGTCAATATCCGCCCCTTTGTCTTGGGCAAAAGCGAGATACCCGAGGCGCACACAGCGCCCTGATACGCCCCTGAGAATGCTTCAGCAGCGGCAGTTATGACACCAATGCCCAGTACAGCGAAACCCATGCCACCACCATTGGCCATCTCGCTAAGATTGCCAATTACAGTCGTTATAATGAGTATCAACGTTATGAGACCATAAAAGGTCTGCGTCATCGGCAGTGATGCCAGGAGGATGACGTTCCTGAGCTGTCCGGGTTCCTCGGACAGCGTAGCTGCTCCAGCCGAGCCAGCAATACCGATGCCTATAGCTGAGCCAGTCAGGCCTCCAGCTAGAGCTATCGCACCTCCGATGACTGCCAGGGATTCGGGGCTGATTAGCATCTTACACCTCCGTCAATTATGTATTTTTTTGCTGCGTTCATACTTTGACAAATTCAGATCGAGCCTTCAACCGAAACGGGCTATATGTCCTGCCGCCTCCTTCAAAGAACTTGAACAAGAATTCCACAAAACACAGCCTGAGGGAGTGCACAAAACATGTTATGGCACTGAGCGCCAGATTGAGGATATGTCCAAGCAGTAGAACCAATACGAACACTAAGGTGCCAACAACAAGCTGGACTATTCCCGCAGGCATCATTCCGCGCAACAGATCTGCAATCAGGTTAAAGCAGTACGCCAGATAATATGTAGCCAGCCCGACACCTGCCAGCCTGGCATATGACATAACATCGCCTAGTATACCGGTGACGTCAAAGAGCCAGAAGATACTGCCTAGGAAAGCGCCTTTCTCCATCAGGGAGGAACCTATGATTAATGCTAGTCCTGCAATTGCAGCAGACATCAGTATGATCGGTATTTGCCCGGTCAACCAGGGGATATCAAAACCAAGTATGTAAACCATAATCAAGGGTATGGCACCAATTTGAAGCATAAATAGCCCCACTTTGTTGGGCACTATTGCTTTCTGGCCCTCCTTTATTCCTCTAACCAGTGCCAGGAGGTGGGCTATGTTTACGTGAACCAGGCCCATTACTATTGAGAATTGGATGAATGATACTGGGTCTGAAAACAATTTATGAATTCCTTGAGCCAGTGTTAGGCTTTCGATTCCAAAGAACTCATAGAAGTTGCCCAAATAGCTTCCCGTGAGCAGACCAATAACCAAGCCTACGCCACCACTTATGTAAATTATCTTCTGGAATAGCTTGAAACCTTCAGTTTTGGGATCATCGACCAAAAGTCGCAGGCCAAGCCTTGCAAATAGTATGAGGAGTACAGAGTACACTACGTCCCCCAGCATAAT
>JBKHJJ010000005.1:0-22492 GCA_046538185.1 Dehalococcoidia bacterium | reverse complement strand
GCAGTGAGCCCACCATGCCTACCCCGGAAACGGCAGTAGCCACGATAAATGAGGAAACAAAAGAGCCCGTAACGTCGGCCAGGTAACCACCTACGGCTGGTCCCAGAGCCTGGCCAATACCGAAGAAAAGTGTGATAAAGCCGAGTCCCGCCGGAGCAAGCCGGGGGCCTACATAGTCGCCTGCTGTGGCTGCCATAATGGTGGGAATACTCCAGGCACTCAGGCCAAAAAGGAAAACCGAAACGTAGAAGGCCGGAAGCGTATGAAACAGGGCGAAAATTAGATAGGACAAACCGAGGGTAAGGTAAGCCAGCGCTGCCCCACGACTCCTTCCCAGACGGTCAGATATACCGCCCCAGATAATGCCGCAGAAAGCACTAAGACCGCCTACCAGTGCCCACAGGTAGCCTACCAGGATAGGACTAACAAGCATTTCATCGGAGAGAAAGGCTTTGAAGAACGTCATGTAGATGACGTACGAAAATCCATACATTAGATAGACCAACCCGAGGAACCAGACCTCCTTGACTTTATAGATCAGACCCCATCGTAAATTGGGTGGAGGTTTCTTCCCGGCAGGGCCTGAAGAGTTGGGACTGGGGCTGAAGGATGAAGAGGAGTCGGATGATGAAGGGTTCTGCTCTCCGTGGGGTTTTGCCTCGGCCGAGGCTCCCACCTGTTGCAGACCTAGATCCTCCGGGCGGTCACGGAGCAAGAAATATGCAATGAGAGCTACCAAAAGGACCGCACCACCCAGGTAGTACCAGGAATACCTCCACCCGTCAGCACCATAAGTGAGTAGAATATGGGGAACGATTAGCCCTCCCAGAAGTGTGCCCACCCCTATTCCGCCAGAGACAATGCCGGTGGCAAAACCCCGCCTGCGCATGGTGAACCAGATAGATCCTAAAGCCATAGCGGGCACATACGCTCCTCCGTTCCCCAGGCCAGTCAGCAGGCGCATGGCAAAAGCCCATTCCATGGAATGGGCAAGCCCTGTCAATAGCATGCTGATGCCCATGAGCACCAAAGAAAGAGAAATAACTCGACGCGTCCCATATCTCGAGGCCAAGAAACCTCCGATAATGGCGAAAAGCAGGTAGCCAATGAAATTGCCAGTGGAGAGCAGCCCGGCCTGGGTATATGTGAGCCCCAGCCCCTCCTTCATCTCCGGAAGGATGAGGGTGTAGGACATCCTGCCAAAGCCGTGGGCAGCAATAGTAGCCAGCATCCCTGTGAAGACAACGATCCAACCGTAGTGAACTCGACTGCCTTTTTTCTTTTCGCTCATCGATCAGCGCCTCCCTCCAGGTAAGAGGCTCTGTCTGTGTATGAGATAGAACCTAGACACCGCCATGCCAATCACAAACTCTGCATAACCTTGTGCAAGGTGGGTAGTGCAATTTGGGGTATCATACCAGAGATTACAGATTTTTGACTAGTCTAATGGAGTGGGCAGCGGCAAGATATGTGCAGCGGGTTGTTGTGTAAAAGGGATGTGCCGAGGGGGTTAAGACAAGCTAGATAACAGTCGCAGTGCCGTATCCGATCGGTGCAGGGATCTCTCCTTTCCCAGCGCTGCCATGGTCTGAAACAAGGGTGGCGCCGCGGTTCGCCCCGTAAGAGCTACCCTCAACAGACCGAAGAATTCCCTTGTACTTAGGTTCAGATCTGTAGCCAGGGGGCGCAGGGCAGCCTCAAGCGTAGCAGAATCCCAGCTGGTTACATCTTGTAACCTCTGCAAAGCAAGTGTGAGAGCCTGGGTAGCGACCTCAGCGTCAAGCCCGCCGGCCAGAAGCAGGCCCGCATCGTATTGCAGGTCATCGACGAAAAAAAAGCTAGCGAGCTGAGGGATCTCAGCAAGAGTTCTGGCTCGTTCTTGGATGAGAGACAAGACTTGGTGGGCATAACATTTGTCCAGTGGCCGTTTCACGGACTCAGGCAGGTCCCTATCTAGAAACGGTATGGCTAGTCCGGCAAATTCGTCCAGGCTAAGTCGGCGCAGGTAAACCCCGTTCATCCACTCCAATTTGTCTTTGTTAAAGATGGCCGCCGTCTTGCCTACCCTTTCCAGAGAGAAATGTCTTACCAACTCTGGCCGGGATAATAACTCAGTTCGATCATCAAGCGACCAACCCAATAGGGCTAAGAAATTGATCATCGCATCGGCAAGGTATCCCTGCTTCTGATACTCGGTTATGGTGGTAGCACCATGTCTCTTGGACAGCTTGGCGCGGTCAGGTCCCAGGATCATGGGCAAATGGGCGAATTGCGGAGGTTGCCATTCTAGAGCCTGATATAGCAAGACATGTCTAGGCGTGCTGGAAAGCCACTCATCAGCTCTGAGGACATGAGAGACAGCCATGAAGTGGTCATCGACCACGTTGGCAAGATGGTATGTGGGATAACCATCAGATTTGAGCAGGACGAAATCGTCTAAGGTGTCGTGCTTGAAAGTCACCGGGCCCCGAATCAAGTCATAGACAGTGGTCTCGCCTTCAAGAGGTGTCTTGAAGCGAATCACTGGGACAATACCTGTCGCCTCCAGCTGTGTCCTTTCATTCTGTGTCAGATTTCGACAGCGATGATCGTATTTGGGTGGCTGCTTACATCTTATCTGTTCCTGACGCATCGCCTCTAGTCGCTCTTGAGAGCAGAAGCAAGGATATACATGATCTCCTCGGAGTAATTCGTGGATAGATTCACGATAATGGGACAAGCGCTGCGATTGGTAGTAAGGCCCTTCGTCCCAATCCAGTCCGAGCCAGTGTAGGCTCTCTAGTATTATCTCCACCGCGCCTTCCACCTTGCGAGCAACGTCAGTATCTTCGATTCGCAAGATAAATTTGCCGCCGTGATGTCGAGCGAAAAGCCAGTTGAACAGGGCCGTCCTGATGTTACCCAAATGAGGGTAACCCGTGGGGCTGGGCGCAAAACGAAGTCTAATTGGTGTTTCCGATGTAGAACGCATTGCGCTGAGTTTTACGTGGCCCAGTCTTACTTGGAGAGAACCTGATGCAGCTTATTCAACCGCTCTAGATGTTTTCTGAGCCTCTGAGCGAGCTGCTCAACTTGATTCAAAGCATTCTTGGTATCTTCTATTTCGGTGGTTATCTTGAACAGAGTCTCACTTTGCCGTTCGCCTAGCTCAGTTTCAAACTCATTTAATTCCTGTATCCCGACCTCTGCCATTAGCCTGGACAAGAGGGTATGTTCTCTGTTCGCTTGCTCCCCGGAAGGTTCGTCATAGGGCTTCATCTCGTTCGTCCCCTTCTTTTCTCGTTTCTATCCACACAAAGTGTACGAAAATTCTAACATAGGCTAGTCTCTTAAACAAGACTCGAACATGTGGATGGTGATACTTCTTTGCCGGATTAGGCAAATTCTGTCGTTTTCTGTATATTAAAAGGTGTATTCTTGTACTGTGGTGGTTACACTTCATGCCTGAGTTCAAGATAGTCGCGGATTTTCGTCTCACTGGGGATCAGCCACAGGCGGTTAACAAGCTGACTGATGGTTTAAACAAGGGTTACAGAGAGCAGACCCTGCTTGGGGTTACTGGAAGCGGCAAGACATTCACCATGGCTAGCATAATCGAGAGAATGCAAAGGCCGACTCTGGTTATTTGCCACAACAAGACCCTGGCAGCCCAGCTAGCAACCGAGTTCAAGGAGTTCTTTCCTGAAAACGCTGTGGAATACTTTGTTAGCTACTATGACTACTATCAGCCGGAGGCCTATATCCCCAGCACCGACCTTTATATTGAGAAAGAGACCGACATAAATGAGGAGATTGACAAACTACGCCATGCTGCTACCAGGGCACTGTTCACGCGCGGGGATGTAGTTATTGTTGCCTCGGTCTCGTGCATCTATGGCCTAGGTGCACCGGAAGAATATCACAGCTTCGTACTCAGCGTTGAAAAGGATAGACAGTACAAGCGAGACACACTGGTTCGCCGTTTGGTAGACATGCAATACGAAAGAAATGACTATGACTTCACGAGAGGTAGATTCCGTATTCGAGGTGACACTCTGGAGATTCAGCCGGCTCACGAAGAAAGTGCCCTCAGAATCGAATTCTGGGGGGATACTATTGAGCGCATCGTGGAGGTCGATCCTCTTACCGGCGAGGTACTGGCCCATCGTGACCAGGTGGATATTTATCCTGCAAAGCATTTTGTTACCTCTCATGAAAAGCTGCTGGCAGCAATCGCGGATATCAGAGCTGAGCTAGAGGAAAGACTCAAGCAATTGACAGGGCAACAAAAGCTAGTGGAAGCCCAGCGGCTTGAGGCGCGAACGAATTACGACATCGAAATGCTTCAGGAAATGGGGTATTGCGCCGGGGTGGAAAACTACTCCCGGCATCTCCAGCGGCGGGCGCAGGGAAGCAGGCCCTGGACTTTGCTGGATTATTTCCCTGGTGACTTCCTATTGTTCATAGATGAATCGCACATGACTGTGCCTCAGATCAGGGGCATGTACTATGGTGACGTTTCCCGGAAGCAAGTACTGGTTGACTATGGCTTCCGTCTTCCTTCGGCAATCGATAACCGCCCGTTGAATTTTCAGGAGTTTGAGAAATCGATCAACCAGGTCATTTACGTCTCCGCCACACCCAGGCCTTATGAGTGTGGGCGTAGTCAGCAGGTAGTGGAGCAATTGGTGCGCCCTACCGGTTTGCTGGAGCCTACCGTTGAGATTAAGCCGTGCAAGGGTCAGATCGATGGCCTTATCGATGAAATAAAGAGTAGAGTAGCCCGGAAGGAGCGTTGTCTGATAACTACCCTGACCAAACGAATGGCGGAAGAATTGAACGAGTACCTAAGAGAAATGGGGATAAAGACTCAATACCTGCATTCGGAGGTGGAGACCCTAAATAGAGTGGCAATCCTGCGCGATCTCCGTCTGGGGGTCTACGATGTGGTGGTAGGCATTAATCTCCTTCGCGAAGGATTAGATCTGCCTGAGGTGAGCCTAGTGGCTATACTGGATGCTGATAAAGAAGGCTATCTCAGGTCACAAGAAGCGCTCATTCAGACTATGGGACGTGCTGCTAGACACCTGAATGCTCACGTCATAATGTACGCCGATACCGTCACCAAGTCTATGAGCGGAGCAATAAAGGAAATCAGCCGGCGTCGGCAGATCCAGGAAGCTCATAACAAGGAGCACGGCATAACCCCTCAGGGGATCAAGAAGGCAATTACAGACATAACCGAGAGAGTTCAAGCGGTGGCCGAGACAAGGACTCCTTATACAGCGACTCCTATTTCAAAAATGGAAATGAGTCGGCTGATCAAGCAGCTGGAATCTCAAATGAAAGCGGCAGCTAAGAATTTGGAATATGAAAAAGCTGCCATAATCCGCGACCGCATTATTGAGCTCAGGAAAGACGAAGAATTGATTTCGCCCGTGTTAAGAAATCTCAATGGAATCGGGGACACGGTATCTTAAAGCTGGAGGTCAAATATACCGGGCGTTTCCATTCGAACCAATGTGTCTTTCTTCATGGCGGCGTGCGCAGACAACGGGTAGGTGAGTGGATTTGCGCCGTTGTGCTTGAGAGCGTAGTTGCGGTACCGCCATTGACACTCTCGGTAAAGCCGCTGTGATGTCAGGTCAGAATCGATGAATTTGAAACGAGTGGCGAAGGCTTATGCCGAGCAGCTGGTTACTTCGAACTGTCAAGCTATCCAGTACTAAGGTGTGAGGACGAGAGGTACGGATGGGTGATTGACGCCTCTCAAGGGGGTGGGGCATAGTATGGTATACCTGAGTAGTTTCAGAGGAAGAAAATATGCCTGTTGTTGTTAACGAGCAGACCTATTACAGGACGGCTGAAGTCTGCCGGCTTGTGGGTGTAAGCAGAAATACCCTGTTCAGGTGGATAAGAGAGGGGGTATTTTGTGACGCGGAGTATCGGGACTGGCGTGGATGGAGACTATTCACCGCTGCTCAGATGGAGGTCATTAGGGCAAAGGTGAGCCATTTTGAGGTAAGCCGTGCAATCGACTAAGGCCAGCGCGAAAACCGTCCTGGTTATTGAAGATGAAGCCATCATCGCTGAGGTCTGTACCAGGATACTCAGGACTGAAGGCTTCAAAGTAAGAGTTGTTCCCGACGGAGAGGCGGCTCTCGATCTGCTGAACGAAGAGGGATTTGCGTTTGTCCTGGTTGATATCAGAATGCCTAGGATGAACGGCATCGAGTTTTATCGTCACTTAGAAAGAATGTACCCTAAGATGGTCGACAGGGTCGTTTTCACTACCGGAGACATCTTGAGCAGTGACATCAAGAGGTTCCTGGATGAGGCTGAGTGTCCATATCTGGCCAAGCCCTTTACTCCCGACGAGCTGAAAGGAATAGCAAAGGACATTCTGGATGGAAAAGATCGGACAAACAGTGAACGAAGTGAGAACGTCGGTTAGCACCGCCGCTCATTGGACTCCACTGAGCCAGAAATGCAATCGCTGTCGAATTGAGGTTTGACTGGATATTGGCAGACTATAGGGTTATCTCCAATGGACATGAATGAGCTTCTCAAATTAATGGTAAACAAAGGTGCTTCAGACTTGCACCTTACGGTGCCGAGCCCGCCCGTTTTTCGTATTGATGGTGAGCTTATCCCGCAAAGAGACTTGCCGCCATTAACTCCCAAAGGTATTGAACTTGCCTTGGAGCAGGTGTCTGGTCAGGAGCAACGGGCGGTTTTTGAGAGAGAATGGGAACTAGATTTCGCCTATAGTGTCCCTGGCTTAGCCCGGTTTCGGGTCAACGTATTACGACAGCGCGGCGTGATGAGCCTTGCCTTCCGGTTTGTGCCATTCTACGTGCCGTCAATTGACGAATGGGGGTTACCTCAGATCTTCAAAGAGCTTATCCTGAGACCGAGAGGGCTTATCTTGGTAACAGGCCCTTCAGGCAGTGGCAAATCAACCACTCTGGCAGCGATGCTCAGGCATCTCAATGAGAATGCAACTAGAAACGTTATTACTATTGAAGATCCTATTGAGTTTGTGTTTCGCAACAAGAAGTGTCTCATCCGGCAGCGAGACCTGGGAGATGACACCAAGTCGTTCGCCGCCGCAGTAATTCATGCCCTTCGCCATGATGCAGATGTAATAATCATCGGAGAGATGCGCGACCTCGCCACAATAAGTGCAGCTATCACAGCTGCTGAAACCGGGCACCTGGTGCTTGGAACGCTACATACCATCGATGCGCCCCAGTCTATTGATCGCATTATCGACATATTTCCTCATGGGCAGCAACAGCAGATAAGAATACAATTGTCACAGGTAGTAGAGGCCGTAATTTCGCAAGCTCTCCTGCCCCGCGTCGACGGAGGGCGAGTAGCCGCCTTTGAAATAATGCTGGCCAGCCACACAATAAGAAAGTACATTCGCGACGAGAAGGTCTTCGAGATACCTGTCACCATTGAGGTGAGCACACCGGAGGGGATGCAGACTCTGGATCAAGCGCTGACCGACTTGGTGAAGAGGAACATAGTGACGTTGGAGGATGCCTTGACGAAAAGTAGCAACCCGGCGAAACTGCAGCGTTTTCTACAATCCCAGGGTGAAGCAAGCGCGTTGCGGAGCACCGTTGGCACTACAATGGAGAAACAGGAGGGCGTTGAATGGAGAAGAAAAGAGTACTCATAGCCGACGACGAACCAGGCATAAGGTTGGCAGTAACCAGGATGCTAGACAAAGACTATATTGTCCTGCAGGCAAGCAACGGGGAAGAAGCCGTGGGCATGGCTGGACGGGAAAAGCCGGATGTCATCCTTATGGATCTTATGATGCCAAGTATGGATGGTTACACTGCCTGCTCTCTGATCAAGGCCGACCAGGGGACAAAGATGATTCCGGTGATTATACTTACAGGAATAGGCCATGAATTTAACAAGAAGTTTGCTGTGGAGATGGGTGCTGACGGGTATCTAACTAAGCCGTTCAGCAGTCAGGCGCTAGCGGATGTGATTGTTTCGGTACTAGGGGAAGGGCCATAGAGTCATACTTTGGCGATAGACTCCGGGAATGTGACTTACGGTAGACAGTCTGAATTAGGAAGCCCTCAAGGCAGAGGGCTTCTTTGCTATTAGGCGCTATCCAGTACTAAGGTGTGAGGACGAGAGGTACGGATGGGTGATTGACGCCTCTCAAGGGGGTGGGGCATAGTATGGTATACCTGAGTAGTTTCAGAGGAAGAAAATATGCCTGTTGTTGTTAACGAGCAGACCTATTACAGGACGGCTGAAGTCTGCCGGCTTGTGGGTGTAAGCAGAAATACCCTGTTCAGGTGGATAAGAGAGGGGGTATTTTGTGACGCGGAGTATCGGGACTGGCGTGGATGGAGACTATTCACCGCTGCTCAGATGGAGGTCATTAGGGCAAAGATCAACCACGTGACTCCGCTGAACGAAGAAGCTATGGGAGTGGACATATGAGATCAGTGATGGACGGGAAACAGGCAGAAATCTTATTTGAGATACTGGCGGACAAATCTCCTATTGGTGTTTACATCGTACAGAAGGGGAAGTTTTGCTATACGAACCCGGCCTTCCAAAGTTGCACCGGCTACTCGGAGAATGAATTGGTGGGCAGAGATTCTTTGGAGCTTGTCTTTCCGGAAGACAGAGATATGGTGAGGGAAAATGCCATAAGAATGCTGAGGGGCGAACTTGCTTCAGGGTACCAATTCAGGGTGATTCACAGGATGGGCAGCATCAGGTGGGTGATGGAATCGGTTAGCTCCATCCAATTGGGTGGGGAGCGGGCTACTCTGGGGAACTATATTGATATCACTGAACGCAAAGAGACGGAGGAATCCCTGCGAAAGAGCGAAGAGAGGTACCGTCTCCTCTCTGAGAACGCCACTGACATCATCTGGACTAGTGATCTGAAGTTGAAATATACATATGTGAGCCCCTCTGTAACAAGATTGCTTGGTTACACCCCTGAAGAATTCGTGTCTCTTCCGGTTGAAAGAATACTTGCCCCGGCTTCTCTGCAGGTAGCCATGCGAGTCTTTCGGGAAGAACTGAAAGCGGAACGATCAGGGCAAAAAGATGTGGGAAGGACCCGGACTATAGAGGCAGAACTCACATGCAAGAATGGTGCAACGGTGTGGGTCGAGGTCAAAATGGCTTTCCTGCGTGACCAAAGAGAAAACCCCACAGGTGTCTTAGGAATTGCCCGCGACATCACCGAACGCAGGAGAACGGATCAGGCGCTCAAAGACAGCGAAGAACGATACAGGGGCCTATTTGAGAATTCTATCGAAGCGATTTTCACCTCGGACTTAGATCACAACATTACTTCGGCCAACAAGGCGCTTGGGGAGTTGCTTGACTATGGTGTCGAGCAATTGGTGGGCATGAACTGGAAAGATGTTGTCCATCCAGAAAGCGCAGAGTCCGTTCTTGGGGAATACAACAAGCTGCTCAGGACGGGCATACCTATACGTAACATGGTATATGAGTGCATCAGGAAAGATGGTGAAAGGCGATTGACACAAAGCTACGTTAACCTAGTCAAGAAAGGAAACAGGCCAGTGGGATTCCAGGGGACTGTGAGGGACATCACTGAGCACAAGCGAGAGAATGAACAGTTGATGATGGCTGACCGATTAGCTTCAATCGGCGAATTAGCATCTGGCGCTGCGCACGAGCTGAACAACCCGCTCACGAGCGTTATCGGTTTCTCCCAGTTACTCATGGACAGGGATGTACCTGATGATATCCGTGAAGACCTGAAGCTTATCCACGATGAGGCTCAGCGCGCCACTTGCGTGGTGAAGAACCTCCTGACTTTTGCCCGAAGACATGTGCCTGCGAAGCAGTTGAACCAGGTAAATAGCATTATTGAGGACGTGCTGAGGTTGCGTGCCTACGAGCAGAAAGTGAACAACATTGAGGTAAGGAGAAAGCTTGCTCTTGGTCTGCCCAAAATCATGGTCGACTATTTCCAGATGGAGCAGGTTTTCCTCAATATTATCCTCAACGCTGAATACTCTATGACCGAGGCTCAAAACGGGGGGACGCTGACAATCACCACCAGCAGATACAACAGTACCGTGGTCGTTTCAGTCACTGACAATGGATTGGGTATCGCACAGGAGCACCTGGGTCAGCTGTTCAACCCATTTTTCACTACCAAAAAGGCAGGCAAGGGGACCGGGCTTGGTTTGAGCATCTGCCATGGCATAGTGACCGAGCACGGGGGCAAGATATATGCCAAGAGCCAGCTGGGTGAAGGAGCCACCTTTCTTGTGGAACTGCCTATTGACGGCGCATAAACTACATCGGGGTATACTGTGAAACCTGACAATGTCAACGAGGAGAGCATCCAAGTACCCGAAACATTGCTCATTGTAGATGATGAAGCTGGAATCAGGAGGCTTCTTGACCGCAGATTATCGCGAGAAGGCTACCAGTGCCGGGAAGCGAATACTGCTGAGCAAGCCTTGGAGATTCTGTCAGCCACCGCGATAGACCTGGTGATTTTGGACGTGAAGCTACCGGGGAAGTCTGGAATCGAAGTACTCCCGGAGATAAAGACGGGCTACCCTGATACCGCGGTCATAATGGGTACGGTACTTTCTGAGATGAGTGTTGCCGTTCAATGCCTAAAGCAGGGGGCTGATGACTACATCTGCAAGCCTTTCGACCTGGACGAGGTTTCCCTTGGGGTGCGGAGAGCTCTCGAGAGAAGATCTCTTCAACTCCAATTGAAGGAGTATCAGCACCATCTCGAGGAAAAGGTCGAGGAGCAGACGCGCGATATTAGGAGACTGTTTCTTGGTGCCATCGAATCACTGGTATTTGCCCTTGAGGCTAAAGACAAGTATACGGGCGGACATTCGCGCCGGGTAGCCGACATGGCACTGGCTCTAGGCAGTGAACTTGGGCTGTCTAGAGATGAGATGGAGGATCTGCGATGCGGAAGTTTGCTCCATGACATCGGGAAGATCGCAGTTGATCAGCGCATCCACAGTAAGATCGGTAGGCTGACGCACGATGAGTACGAGCACATCATGATACATGCTCATGTGGGTGCCAGAATTGTTGAACCCGTTGTTAATGACAGGGTGGTTGAGATGATCGAACACCATCATGATCATTATGACGGCAGTGGGATCAGTCAGGTCGTGCGCGGTGGAGACATACCCCTGGCAGCCAGGATCTTGGCTGTGGCGGATGCCTTTGATGCTATGACGTCGGATCGGCCGTACCGATCGGCAATGTCCGTCAAGGAAGCCGCGAACGAAATCAAGCGCTGCGCCGGGACTCATTTCGACCCAGTCGTTGTTTCCGCATTTCTGAAGACGATCACAGCGGGAGTGCGGCCGACGCGAAATCGGAGTGTATTGGGTGGTGTTGATGACAGTCATGCTTGCGAATATGGGGACTTGAATGGAGGGGCAAGAAATGACTAGAAGGACAGTGCTCATTGCGGACGACGAGCCAGCGGTCAGGAAGCTGGTATGTAGGATGCTGGATAAAGAGTACGATGTAGTCGAAGCACAAGATGGCGCAGAGGCGGTGAATCTGGCTAGCAGCCTTAGACCTGATATTATTTTCATGGATATGATGATGCCGGAGATGAATGGGCTGAGCGCTTGCTACGCGATTAAGCTAAATGAGACTACTAGGGAAATCCCTGTAGTCATGCTTACGGCCATAAGCTATGAGCTTAACAAGAGACTCAGCGAAGATGTGCTGGGTGCTGACGGATATATAACAAAACCATTTACTCGCGAGTCTTTGCTAGAAGAGATGGGGCGGGTAATGCGATCGGGTGGCGATGCTACTGAACAAGCGCCTCATATGTGAGGGCTAACGAAAAGGCTGGATATTTGAAATGGTCAGAATTAGGCCCACGAGTCGAGCCGGTCTGTGGGCGATAGTTAGAAGCAAATCCTAAGTGGTGGTGATTGACAAATCATGGTTCAAGTATCGAACGTAGACCAGCGCCCTGCTAATCAGGAAGTAATGGCGGGTGAGATCAAGCAATCAAGGGAGTTGTTCCGGATATTGTTTCATAGCTCACCCATCGGCGCCTATATTATTCAGAACGGGCAATTCCGGCTCGTCAATCACCAACTTGCCCATATTTCCGGTTACGAAGAGAGTGAACTAACAGGGAAGCCCTCTCTGAGTTTTGTCCTTACAGAAGACAGGGACAGCGTGCGAGAAAATGCCATAAGAATGCTGAAGGGAGAATGCTCTGTGGGGTACGAATTCAGGATCGTTACCAAGCGGGCAAAGATCAAATGGGTGATGGAGACAGTCGCTCCCGTCTACTACCGGAGAAAACGCGCGACTCTGGGAAGCTTGATAGATGTGACTGAGCGGAAGCAAGTGGAGGAGAGGTTGAAACAGATAACGGCCGAGATGCAGCGTTCCAACACTGAACTGGAGCAGTTCGCGTACGTGATTTCGCACGACCTGCAAGAGCCACTGCGTATGGTTTCGAGCTACACTCAGCTGTTGGCTAAGCGCTACCGGAATAAGCTAGACTCCGACGCAGACGAGTTCATTACTTATGCCGTGGATGGCGCTAGAAGGATGCAAACGCTACTTCATGATCTTCTAGATTATTCTCGGGTCGGCACTCGTGGGAAACCGTTTAGCTTGGTTAACTGCGAACACGTCGTGCAGCAGGCGGTCGCAAATCTGAAAATCGCGATCGAAGAGAATACGGCATCTGTGAGTTACGACGTGCTGCCCACGGTAATGGGCGATGAAGGCCAATTGGTTCAGTTGTTTCAGAATCTGGTTGGGAATGCCCTCAAGTTTCGTCGAGAGGAACCGCCTTCCGTACACATTTCTGCCCAGAGACGGAACAACGTGGTAACGTTCTCTGTCAAAGATAATGGCATCGGGATTGATCCTCGGCAGAGCCAAAGCATCTTTGAGATTTTCAGGCGTTTGCATACAAGAGAGGAGTACCCCGGAACTGGTATGGGATTGGCCATCTGTAAGAAGATCGTAGAGCGGCATGGCGGGAATATCTCAGTGCAGTCGCGACCTGGAGAAGGGTCGACATTTCACTTCAGCGTCGACATGGGTGGAGGTGAGGCGGAGTGAACAACGAGATAGGCGAACGGCTTATGGAGATTCTTCTCGTTGACGACAATCCAGGAGATTTGCGACTCGCAGCGGAAGCTCTCAAAGAGGTCAACGTACAGGCCAGACTCCATACTGCGAAGGATGGGATGGAGGCTATGGCGTTTCTGCGGAGAAGAGGCAAATATGTGAATGCACCTCGCCCCGATCTCATCCTGCTTGACTTGAACATGCCCCGAATGAACGGCCGGCAGGTGTTGGCCGAAATCAAAGAAGACTCCGTGCTGAAGCACATCCCGGTAGTTGTCCTTACAGGCTCTCGAGAACTGGACGACATGGTCAAGACCTATGACCTGCATGCGAACAGCTATGTGACCAAACCAGCTGACTTCGAGCAGTTCATTGTAATGCTAAACTCGATAACCAGCTTCTGGTTGAGCGTCTTAGGCTACCAATGGAGGGGAGTGAATTGACCGGGAAATCTGTGCGTATCTTGCTAGTTGAGGATAATCTTGGCGATAGACGCCTGATCCGGGAGATGCTGGCTGAGGCCACTAATATGACCTTCGATCTGCAGTATGCTGATCGGCTACAAGCGGCAATTGAGTATATGGATCAGAATGATGTCGAGGTGATTCTTCTGGATCTTGGTCTTCCCGACAGCCAGGGGTTGGAAACGCTGAGGCAAGTGTATGCGCAGGCATCAAACACGCCGATAGTGGTGCTAACCGGTCTCAATGACGAAACGGTTGGGGTTGAAGCAGTCAGCGAAGGAGCTCAGGATTACCTTATCAAGGGGCAAGTAGATGCTCAGTTGCTGAGGCGTACAATACGCTATGCCATCGAACGCCAGCAGGCAGAAGAACGAGAGAGACGACTTCAGATGCAACTGAATCTGTCTAACCGTCTGGCTTCATTGGGGTTGATGGTGGAAGGAATTGCTCACGAAATAAACAATCCACTGGCCAGTGTCATGGGTTTTGCTCAAATGCTGATGTACGAAGACGTTCCGGAGATCGTCAGGGAGGATGTCAAGACGATCGGTGAGAATGCCCAGCGCGTAGGTGATATTATGACGAATCTTCTTGCATTTGCGAGGCAGCAAAAAATGGAGCGAACGTATGTCAACGTTAACGACGTAGTGACGGAGGCTCTGGAAATGCGAGCAGATGCGCTAAAGGGTAGCAACATCACTGTAACCATCACTCTCGCCTCTGCACTGCCTTCGACCATGGCTGATGCTACTCTACTGCAGCAAGCGTTTCTCAATTTAATAATCAATGCTGAAACAGAGATGAAACTAGCTCACGGCAAGGGCAACCTGCTGGTTGAGACATCGCTAGAAAGCGACACTATTCGAGTGTCATTCAGTGACGACGGTCCGGGTATTCCAGAAGCGAACTTGGCTCATGTGTTCGATCCTTTTTTCAGCACGCGTGGAGTTGGGCAAGGAAGAGGTCTTGGTTTGAGCGTCTGTTACGGAATCATTTCTGACCACAGTGGACGGATCAATGTGCAAAGTCGCCCTGGCAAGGGTGCTGTTTTTGCGGTGGAACTACCTCTGGTCGCCGAAGAGCAGGCTGTAGAGGCAGCGTAACTTATTGTATGGCCGGCGACTGAGACCTTCCAGGTGTTTGCCCTTCTGTAGAAGCTGTTCGACTTGCGACAAGCCTTCGTAGCGGTCATAGATTAGCTGCTTTGTTGCCTTCTTCTGGCAATGTGCCCTCAGATATACCAGACTTGCCTGGGCAGATTCAGAAGGCATTGGTCGAAGTGTGAGGAAATAAGGGCTGAACTTCCCTCGCCGAACTCTTCAATTCTTTATCCAAATAGAGTAAAATGGATGTTCTAAAATTTGCCCATTTCGGGGAGAGGAATTTTGGAAGTCACAGTTGCGAAAGCAGACATAACAGAGGTCGAAGCTGATGCCATCGTGGTGAATCTCTTTGAAGGTGCGGGACAGGCGAGTGGAGTCACTGCTGCGGCGGATCAGGCTCTGGATGGAGTTATCAGTTCTCTCATTAACCGCGGTGAGGTGAAAGGTAAGTTTGGAGAAGTTTACGTACTCCATACATTTGGAAAACTGCCAGCAAGGATAGTAGCTATTGCGGGTTTGGGCAAGCGCCAGGACTTCAGTCTTGATAAGATTCGAGGGGTAGCAGGGGAGTTCTGTCGGGCATTGCGTAAATTGAACTGCCATAAAATAGGTACAATAGTCCATGGTGCGGGCGCAGGTGGCATTGAGCTTGAAGCTTCGGCGGAGGCGATTGTCGAGGGCGCTCTTCTCGGTCTTTACCGGTTCACCAGATACAAGAAGCCTGAATATGAGGATATCGGAGAAATGCTTATGGTTGCACGGGATGAAGGTGACATCCCAATCTTGGAGGTGGCCGTTCGCAAAGGAAAAGTGATGGCCGAAGCCACGAGTCTGGCTCGGGATATGGTTAATGAGCCAGCTAATCGCATGACACCTAGTCAAATGGCTGAATCCGCCAGGGAAATAGCTATCAGGTACGGGCTTGGATTACAGATTTTTGAGGCAGAAGACATGGAGAGGATGGGTATGGGAGCACTCTTAGGAGTGGCCAGTGGTACAAGCCAACGCCCCAAGCTGATAACTCTCAGCTACAACGGAGATGAGCGGTCTAAGACCACCCTTGGTTTCTTGGGCAAAGGCATAACCTTTGATTCTGGAGGAATCTCTATTAAGCCCTCGGAGGGTATGGGTGATATGAAGCAAGATATGGCTGGTGCTGCTGCGGTTATGACAGCAGTTGGTGCTATTGCTGCGTTGAAACTAAGAATCAATGTTACCGCCGTCGCTCCTGTTACTGAGAATCTGCCCAGCGGCACCGCCTTGAAACCGGGGGATGTACTGGAGGCCATGAATGGCAAGACCATAGAGGTAATAAGCACGGATGCCGAAGGGAGACTTATTTTGGCGGACGCTCTGAGTTATGCTGAGAAGCTTGGTCTATCGCCCCTGGTAGATCTAGCTACCTTGACTGGAGCTTGCCGGGTTGCTCTGGGAACCCTTTACAGTGGCCTTTTCAGCAATGACCAGGATCTGGCAGATAGGCTTCTCAGGGCGGCGGAAAGGACCGGCGAGAGAATGTGGCAAATGCCGATGCCTCCGGAGTACAAGGAGCAAATCAAGAGCGAAGTGGCCGATATCAAGAATGTGGGCAACAGGTACGGCGGAGCTATCACGGCTGCCTTGTTTCTGGCCGAATTTGTCAATGATACCTCTTGGGCCCACATCGATATAGCTGGCCCTGCTTCTTCAACCAAGGAGAGCGGCTACCTGGTGAAGGGAGCTACTGGATTCGGCGTGCGTACTCTAGTGGAATTCGCTTCGAGGGAAGCAGGAAGGTAGTGAGCTGTATGAAGATTAGGTGGTTGGGACATGCTTGTTTTCTAATTACCACCGGCGACGGTGTGAGGATAATCACCGATCCTTATGCTGTCGGCGGCGGTATTCAGTATTCGCCGATCGAGGAAAGTGCTGACGTGGTTTTGGTGAGCCATGACCATGATGACCACAATAACGTTTCGGCGGTACAGGGAAACCCCGAAGTAATTAGAGGCACCAGTGTGAAGACTGTGAAGGGTGTTCAGTTCAAGGGTATCGGTACCCATCATGATACCGCTGGGGGAAAGCAAAGAGGAACTAACACTGTCTTCTGTTTTGCTTCTGAGGACACGAAGTTGTGTCACTTGGGTGACCTGGGGCATGTCCTCACTTCGGAGCAGGTCGACAACATTGGGGCTGTAGATATACTGTTCGTTCCTGTAGGTGGCGTGTTTACTATTGACGCATCTGCAGCCAGCCAGGTATGTGGCCAATTAAAGCCTAGACTGGTCGTTCCCATGCATTTCAAGACGCCCGGATGTGCTTATCCTATAGCGGGCGTTGAAGACTTTCTTAAAGGTAAGGAAAGTGTGCGTAGGATGGGGGGTAGCGAGATAGAGTTGGAGCGAGAGAGTCTTCCTACTGGTACCGACATTGTGCTGCTAGAACCTGCTTTGGCGCGATGAGCCCGGCGTTGAAATTGGCCGTTCATGTATAGCCGATGATTGTCAAGGATTCCGATTTTGTGTTCAGTCCGCCTCCTCAACTCACATGGGCAAGGCGAGTTCTGATCAAACCCTGCGCCGGCTACACCGTGCCGTACCCTGTGACCACGAGTCCCGAGCTTCTCAACACTGTTATCAAAGGTATCAGAGAGATAAGTAATGCAGACATCCTAATTGCGGATGGGACTCCCAACGGCGAATCGATCTATCCGCTATACAAGACTCTGGGCTATGATTTCCATCATGTCCTCATGCTTGATATCAGGGATTCGATTTTCATAGAGGTGGAGAATCCCTTATCCCAATTCTACGCCGTAGAGAGTTTCTGGGTACCGAACGTAGTGTTGCGCAGCGACTTTTTGATTACCATCGTCCCTTTCAGAGTCTGCGCCAACTCGGGGCGTTTCAGTGTGGCGAACCTTTTGAGTCTGCTTCCAGTGAGCAAATATCAGAAGGGGAAATCTGGGGGTTGGGGCACTCTGTATGAATTGGGCATCGAGAAAGTACTTGCCGACCTTTACTTCACCCTTCCTTTTGATCTGGGCATTATCGAAGCCAGCCAGAAGTACTCCTACACTGACGAGAATGACCCTACTGGGGGACAAGGTGAGGATTATGGGAAGATCCTGGTAGGGGAGCCTCACGAAATTGATATTGAAGCTTCTCAAATTGCCGGTGTTGATTCCGAACATCTAAGGCTGATTGGTGAGGGCAGAGTTCAGCTTGAGGACTAAGATACACTAGTATCTTATGCTAAAGTCGGTGAACTGGCCCGACCATTCTGGCCATTTTGCTTGCACATCCTTGACCCTGGCTCCCGGTGGGCCTATCTTGAGTTGCTCCAGTAGTTCGTTTAGCTGTGGTTTTGCCCCTTCAGCTTGAACTTCCACGGCGTCGCCGCTAGCGAGATTGTGCACATAACCCTTCAAGCCCAGCTTTTTGGCTACGTCCTGGACAAAATAACGGAAGAAAACACCCTGCACGCGACCGTAGACTGTGGCGGACAGACGTGCGTGGTCAATGATCTGGTTAAAGTTACCCATACTTGTTGCCCCTAGTTGTCCTCGACACTCGAAATCACTCTGCGTCATTGCGAACACCGATTCAGTTCAGGTGAAGTATGCCCAGAGGAGCGTCCTTGTCTAGACGATTCAACCCTGCCTCCCGGGCTAAGGATACTGCTTCGCGGAACTCTGTGGCTGATATTGGCCGGGACAGACTTGGTACTTGTGAAGCGTCATGGCAGGGTTGATACTGAGCCATGATATTTACATACGTATTGCGGGATATTTCTCCGCTGAGAAAATCCACTATACCTTTGGTGCCCGCTAAACCGTGGGGCAAGACCAGATGACGAACCAGGAGCCCTCGTTGCGCTATCCCATGTTCATCAACCTTAAGATCGCCCACCTGCCGATGTATTTCCTTAACGGCTGCTTTGTTTATCACGGGATAGTTCTCAATGCGGGACAGTTCCTCTGCAACGTGCTTGTCATCATATTTCATGTCAGGCATAGAGATATCGACGATACCGTCCAGCATCAACAGAGTCTCCACTGAATCATAGCCATCTCTGTTGTATACCAACGGCAGAAGCAGGCCTGATTCTGCTGCCAGCTCCAGTGCCTCCAAGACCTGGGGGACTACGTGCGTTGGGGAGACAAGGTTTATGTTGTGGCATTCTCTGGCCTGGAGGGCAAGCAGAATCTGGGCCAATTCTTCTTTACTCACCTTCTGGCCTTGGCCCAGCTGGCTAATAGGATAATTCTGGCAGAACAGACATGAAAGGTTACAGTTCGCGAAGAATATGGTACCTGACCCGTGTTTGCCTACCAGGGGTGCTTCCTCCCCGAAGTGAGGCCCGTAACTGGATACCATTGCTTCGCGAGGTGTACGACATCTGCCTGTATCGCCGGCCGGGCGATTCACACCGCAACTATGTGGGCAAAGACAACAATTTTCAAGCAGGGATACGGCAGCTTCTATCCGCTCTCTTAGCTTGCTGGTGTTACGAAGCGCCACATAAGTCGCCAACCTATCTATTCCTCGTCCTCTTCGGTGAGCTTCCTCTTTTTCTTGACCACCTCTGCCTCTGTGTGGGGCATGAGTTCCGAGATTGGCTTGCTCTTCTGAGTGCCTTTCTTATGTTTCTTGGGCTCTCTATGCCTGTAGTCGCGTCTACCCATGGCTACACCTCAGTTTCTCCCAGGCTGCTCTTGCTGCCTCAGTTTCGGCAGCTTTTTTGCTTCTGCCTGTTCCTCTGGCCAGCGCTTCTCCGTCCACCAGGATTTCAGTAGTAAACTGTCTGTCGTGGTCGGGACCGATAGCGTCTACCAGATGATAGACCGGTGCCGGCCTCTTCCGTCCCTGGAAAAGCTCTTGCAGTAACGCCTTGTAGTTCGGGATTCGCTTTCCTGCCCTGATTCTTTCGAGCTCGCGCTTCAGTTGCCTGAGAACGAAGCTTCTGGCCTGGACTAGTCCTTGCTCCAAGTATACGGCGCCGATTAATGCTTCCATAGCATTTGCCAAGTTGCTCGGCTTCGACCTTCCTCCATTTAGCTCCTCTCCTTGTCCGAGCAATAGCCAGTCACCTAGTTCAAGGGAAGAAGCTAGTCTGGCTAAAGTCTCACGGCAAACCAGAGAAGCGCGAATCTCAGTCAGAGCTCCCTCGGCGAGATCGGGGAACTCCTTATATAGCTTCTCTGCCACAATGAAATTGAGTATGGCGTCACCGAGAAATTCTAAACGCTCATTGCTGGGCCGGGTGAATATTGGGTTTTCGTTAAGATAAGACGGATGCACAAAAGCCTGTTCCAGGGAAGACTCGTCACGGAAAGATATCCCCAACCTCTTTCGGCAATCGTTCCAGTTAGTCATTTCTCCGATCAAGTATAGCAACAAAGACTAGCTAGCTCAAACTAGCGCTGTGGGTTGGGATAGCTTTCTGTCAAACAGGGAAGAGAGTGGGAAGATGAAGCGAGCTTCTATTGCAGAATAGCGAACCAATGGCAATGTAGACGCAAGGTGTCATTGACTCCTGGGTAGTCGTTCTGTAAGATTTACATTGGTCGCTCGAGGATCTGTTTTCATGTACCTGCAAGAAACGAATGGGTTGAAAGCCCACAAGTCTTTTCATGTTGAAAGCCGAGCTATCAAATACACTTCCTGCTCGTTGTTTCGCGTACCCGGCGTTGATGGCATGATGGCCCGGTCTCTGGCGAAAGGTGCGCAGGGATTAGAAGTGAATTGCGTATATTTCTCAAGGCTGAATAGGCGCGATGGCAACGAGGTGATTTAAATGGTAATAAGGTTCCTGGGTACACATAATGCAGAGTCCAAGAACACGAGGCTCGTGTCCTTTCTCATTGATGATGTGCTTGCTGTAGATGCCGGGAGCCTGGTTTCAGAACTGACCCTCTCCGAGCAGAAAAGGATAAGAGCCATACTGCTTTCCCATGGTCATTATGACCATATAAAGGGGGTACCCGCCTTTGCTTTCAACAACTCTGACCGCACTACCAAGGTAATAGCCACTCGGAAGACTCTTGAGATTCTCTCGTCTCATCTAATTGACGGTGTGCTCTACCCAGAATTTGCGAGCGAGGCTTCATTTCTACGAAAGGCGGCGCTTCGATTGATTTCGGTGGAACCTTTCGATCCGCAGTACGTAGAAGGCTATGAGGTCATGGCAGTGCCCGTGCACCATCCTCTGGATGGTGTGGGTTTTCTGATAACCTCTGCAGACAGAAAGAGCATATTCTATACGGGTGACACGGGCCCTGGGCTTTCGCCCGTATGGAATAGGGTATCTGCCGAATTGATAGTAGTTGATGTAACGTGGCCCAATAGCCTAGCTGACGCAGCTAAAGATGCCGGGCATCTTTGCCCCCAGATGCTCAAGGAGGAACTGGTCGAGCTCGGCCGAGCAAATGGTTGTCTGCCAAAGGTTGCTGTAGTCCACGTTAGCCCGCAGCACGAGGCCCAAATAGAGAGAGAAATCGGAGAGGTTGCCAAATTGCTGGGAGCTTCGATTGATATTGCTCACGAGGGTGAGGAACTTGTCGTTTAGCAGAAATTTGTGGCGGTCAGTAGGCTATAGACTGGTAACCAATATCTGGTCCAGCCTCTAGCTTGGGCGCTATTTCTCTTGACGCCGGGCGTCTTTCCAGTAACCAAAGGCGGACCCAAGCTTGTCCTGCAATTCTCTGGTCTTGGTGAAAGCTTCAAAGAAGGTCTTGCAGTCGTCGAGCATGGTCTGGGCGTACTGAATGGCTTTGGGCAGGTCCTCATCGGGTGTACTCGATATTCTGCCATGACCGGGGTAGATCTGTTTGACCTTCAGAGTGCTCAAGCGCCGGACCGAATTCACGTAGTCGCTGACATTACCTCCCACAGCTATCTCGGACAGAGTGCCTCCCGCGAATACTGTGTCTCCGGTGAAGAGCAATCCCGCTCTTGGTTCATAGAGACAGATGCAACCTGAGGTGTGCCCCGGCGTATGCACTACATGAAGTTCATAGTTGCCAAGATAGATTATACAACCATCTTCCAGCCAGACATCTACCCAGAAGGGTTTGCTGGGCTGGTCACGCTTGAGGAAGGTAACAAATTCATCCTGCAACTCCACCTTGTTGGCCGCCGACCGGTGTGCCGCCACTACAGCGCTGGGATGGAAGAAAGCGGTAGCACCAATATGGTCGTAATGTTCGTGTGTTAGTATGATCAGATTCACATCCCCTATCCCGAGGCCTAATTCTTTGAGCCGGCGCCTTAGGGTAGGGAATTCGGCGGCGACCCCGGTGTCAACAAGCACAGTCTTGGCATCGCCCTTGATAAGATAGGCATGACTTCCGGGCTTTTCCCCATGAAGTTGGTAAATTCCGGACACCAGCTCAATTGCTCCGGATGGCTCAGTTTGCATTGCAGCCTTAGTCTGCCTCCGAGGGCTAGATGAGCCGCGTTTCACCGTGAAGCTCCTTGAGGCGGTAAGCGTTTATCCATGTCTCGGAGTCTCTGGCATAAGGTATGCATCAGACTGAGAGCGAATTCTGGTTGTTGTCGCACCATAAACATGAATTTGGCCCTATCCATGACGATTAACTCGGTGCCGTCCTCAACAGCCGAGGCTGTAGCTGACCGCGGGGAGTCGTCCACCAGAGCCATCTCACCGAAAAAATCACCAGCACCCAGAATGACCAGCGGTGTCTGTTGGGCCTCGTTCGACCGAATTGAGAGCAGTACCTTCCCGCTATGAATGAGATACATTTCACTGCCAGTGCTTCCTTGTTCGAATATGACTTCCGATCTCCCGTACCTTTGCCGGACTTTTCGTAGC
>JBKHJJ010000101.1:0-5148 GCA_046538185.1 Dehalococcoidia bacterium | reverse complement strand
CCTCACGACCGAAGTGGCACGCAGGATAAGTATATCTGATATGTCCGCTGACACTCTCCTCGATGGGGCCGGTGAATATCTCCCCATCTGGAAAGTTCTCATGCCCGTCGCAGTTCTCCCACTTCCGCCCTGCAACTCCCAGCTTCAGATCGGTATCCGGGCCAATGACATGGATCTGCCTGGCTTTATTCAACCAATCAACAAGGCGCTGCTGCTTTTCAGAGACCGATTTCCAGGCCCTGATCGGATCGGCTTCATGTACCAGACAGCCGTTATAGACGAAATCCTCGAACTCCCGTAGCGACATCTCCGCGTCCTGAGCAAAGGCCTGGGTGGGATGGATAGTCCCGGTCCAGCGCAGTTCTTTCTTGGCCGCCCGTTCTAGGAATCGGTCGGATAAGGGACGCATCGCCACTGACCGGCGGGACTGTTTTGCAGGGTCCGCATTGGTTAGCTGCTTGGTGTTTACGTCCGTCCAGATCCCGATGTTTGCGTCAACTTGCTCTACGACATCATTCATAAACGGGGGGATATAATCGAGCTGCGCATCGCTGGCATAGGCATATAGAATCTCTTCCGCCTCTTCTGGCTCGATCTGAAGAAAAGGGTGAGCACCGCGCTCCAATACACGCTGATACACAGCCAAAATCAGCGGTCCACCCTCAGGGCCACCGGTGATGCGGACCAACTGGTTCGGTTGCACCTCAACCGAATAATCAACCAGAATCTTGGCCACGGTTTCGACTCTTGGATCTACCATTCAATCTCCTTATTCAGCAATAGTGCAGTGTCTAAGCAGTCTAGCAAGCACAATCCAGAAGAGCCAGCCGCCCCGCCTCCAGGCAATGGCCACTGCACAGCGTGCACACGAAGGTAGCGGCATAGCATTCATTACAGTGATGTAGACAGGCCAGTCATTCCGGCTACCTGTCAACTGCGTGGGCCGACTGAGTAGCACCTCCGCTGACTACATGAAAAACAGATACCCTCTCTCGAGAAGCAATAAGGGGGGCAATTTTGCCCACGATCTCTTGCCGCTCCTTACTGGATGCCCAGGCTCTCCAGGATGCCTCATCAGCCCACGTACTCACGGTTACCCAAACCGATGGGTCCTCTACAGACTGTAGTGTCTCACCGCCTATGTAGCCGTGCGCCCGCAAGGCTTTCGACCTCATTTCAATTAGCAGACTCACAGCATCCACCTCCTCATGCTTCTTGAATTGCCTTTCAACGATAACTCTTACCATTATCCTCACCTCCTCGCTATTGTCATACAGCGCTCAAGCCGCGCCACATTATAGCACAGGGACTGTCTACGGTTGCTCTCTCTACAAGCGAGTAAATGACGTAGCCGTACTGTGATCAGTCGTTCTTTGCCCGGCTGACATTGTTCGATTGGGATTTCCACTCAAACGCGGGTACTATCAGCGTTGCTTCGTGTGCCAAACCCTTGGTGGCTTGCCATAGTGCCAGGGCAGTAATAGCTCAAGCTCCGGGATTCAGGACACGCCCGACAAAAAGAATCGCACCCGTCTCAATGTCGCGAATGAGGAAGATGAATGGGCGGTCCATGGTGACCTCCACAGGAGGATCAGGCAATGCTGTCAATCCCACAACAACTGCAGTAGCAGCAGCAGCCTCGGTGCCGGCTTCATCAACCGAAACGAACGCCTTGTGCACAACGTCTGTTATGAACAGGTCTCGGTTACCAGCCACTCCGGAGAAATCCGCGCCACTGGAAAAGGCAACCGGCATACCCATCTCAGCAAGCGTATCCTTCAAACTGAACTCTGAGTCAAATTCAAATTGGGGCATTGTCAGGGCCACCTCGATGGGTTGCAAATCGCTTACAATGTCAGTGACCTGTTGAGCCGCAAGCCCTTCTTCAAAAGCTTCAAATTTGCCGCTTTCAGGCAGAAGGATGACCATGGAGAGTTCTCCACCGTCATATCGCAGCTCAACCGCCTGGTATCCTTCCCCCTCGGTGTAGCCAAACGACTCAGTCTGCCTCATCATAGGCATGGTGACCTGCGCCCCATCCAGAAGATAGAACGGCCCGTCTGCTGTCATGGCTTCATCGAAAGGATACTCCCAGGCAGCGTTGAAGTAGATGGCATTGGTTAGTACAAGGCGGGTCAACGCATCAATCGCGCCCGGCGGAATAAGGTCTTCAATGCGTTCTTCAGTCTGGTCATAGACCCAATCATTGATGGTGAGCCGGGACTTTTCCGTTTCTGTTATGAAGTCCAGTATTCTCAGCCCGGCACCGTAGTTCTCGGCCAGGACGTCCAGGAAGTCGGATAGGAACTCGTAATCCTTCTGCCCCCAGATGGCATTGACGATGTTCAGTCTAAATCCTTCCCCGTCCCTGCCTTGGGCTCCTTCGCCCCTGCCGGCCAGTTCGGCGTCGAGCCAGTTAAACGCCGGGTGTAGCCTGTCCTGTTCAAGTAAGAATTGAAGAGTATCTGCAATCTGCTGGGCGGTTTCGCCACGCGCCCCAGCGTAAGTCATCGCCAGGGCCAGTGAGATGCTGTAGGGAGAGTAGAAAAGGTTGCCCTCCTCTCCTTTGAGTGCCTTGTAAAGCTCGAAGGCAAAGGCACTGTTTCCCTCAACCAGCGATGCCTGGTCAGTCGTGCTCACATCCGGTAGAGTTATTCGCTCTTTATCGGATTGGAGCACTTCGCCCGCTGCCGGCTGGGAAAGCTGAATAGAAGCTATGACCGGCACCAATAGCGCTAAAGCTAATATCATTATCACTATCTTCTTCATCTCGCTCACCTCTCTGAATATCAGGATTGTCGCCTCTCCAATTTCAGTCTAGACTTGCCTATTCTGGAAGCGTTTCTCCTCCAGATTCAGCACCCTGAGACGGTTCCTCGAACCGCGGTTCCTCGTCCCCCGGCAAATAGTCATAGGGCATCCAATTTGAGTACGGGAGCTCCACCTCACTGATGTAACCCAGAGTCTCCAGGTCGTTCATCTTTATCTTAGCTTGCGATATGGTGTAGAGAACATCGCCTGCCTCACCGCCTACGTAAAGAGACCTCTCTACTGAGAAGGGCGAGTAGTAATAATAACCCTGTTCTGGCTCAGACAGACCATCAATGTGGGTAATCCTACCTCTAAGTTCAAGCCCATCATCTATAGATATATCAAATACATACGCACCCTGATAGACGGGCTCGCCGTATGCCCACGCAAGCTCCGACTCAGAATACTTCGTCACATCTACCTTGGCCTCCAAAATGGGCATCACCAGCAAATTCCTTGACTCATCAAATAGGAATGCTTTGTGGTCCCACAAAACCGGTGAATCGCTGCCCCTGTCCCCTATTTCAAGCTTTGAGATCTCCACTGGCTTGCTAACATCGCTGACGTCGAAGAGGGATATCTTCACTCCCTGATACCAGGCAAATTCCCCGGCGTCTGTCGTTTCCTTACCTATCCCTATGATATGGTTCTCGTCGTAGGGATGGAGGTAATCTGAATAGCCGGTTACCTTCAAGTACCCGAGCTCCTCAGGGTTATAGGGGTCACTGAGGTCTATCACGAACAGCGGGTCGACTTGCTTGAATGTTACCAGATAGCCTCTGTCACCCATGAACCTGGCTGAATCGATTGTTTCCCCGGGAGCCATGTCGGTCAGCGAGCCAGTGATGTTGAGACTCATGTTTAGGATATATACGTTGTTCTTGGTCGTCCCGTCCCACGTTGTGGTGGCCACTCTGAAATAGCCATCGTGCTCATCCATAGAGAACTGGTTCAGCACCATGCCCGGGACCGAGCCACTGGCGGTATAATTCATCGCGCTACCATCTATGTGGATGCGGTGTATGACAGTTCTTTCGGAGTCGCCCACATCTCCTCCCCATACCGGGAAGGTCAGGTAGACGTTGTCCGTAGAAACATACAGGTTGCTGCTGGCGCCCATCAGGATGGATTCATATGTGGGATCCTCGGCATCGTTCTGGGTATTCATGGCTATGACCGTGGTGTACATGTAGTAATGGTCAGCCACATCGCAATAATATATATCTGTGGCCGGTATTTCCTTCTCATCGATCGTGGGAAGGTTCACTACATTGTCTTTCTCGTAGACAGGCTCGTTTATCACCACGTAAACGTAATCGCCTATCATCCTGGAACTGACATATCGACCATCTGCGGAAACTTCCCTCTCAAATTCTGGTTTCTCTCTGTCTGAGATATCGTATACGTTGATATGTAACTTCGGTGATACATACGGCATGTAGGATTTCTCCGCAGAGTCCGACCGCACATCGTAATAGGGATAATAGGGTGCTTCCTCCTCAAAGAGGATCAGCCTATCTCCGTTGATGAATATACCTACCACTGTTCCCTCCAACTCGATTTCAGATACGATCCGAGCTTGTTCAGGAGGATATGCCTTCACAAGGATAGTCTTGTTCCCTGAAGCAAGGTAAATGTACTCTCCATCGGTCTTGACGATATCTGCCTCGTCCACTCCCGCAACCTGAATATTTGTGGCGGAGTAGTCTGAGGCAGACTGACTGGAGCTACCGTCTGCTCCGCTCGCCGACTCGGGCGCCGGCGAAAGGACGGTGCCTTTCCAATTGACTGTCCCATATGGTGCGTTCATATCTACGAAATCCCGTAATTCCTCATAAGAAGCGAACCTGCTGATTTGATTCCCTGCCAGAGGCCCGGGCTGATCCACCGCAAGAAGTCCCACAGCCGCTATTAGAAGAACAGCACCAGCAACGGGGGCCAGTATTCTTGCCCAGCCCGTGGCAGTTCTCACAGTGAACCGTTCCGAGCTAAGCAAAGCCGTTTTTAGTGCAAGCCTGTGACCCCGGAGTTCAATTTCCGGAGTTTTCAGGTTTTCCAATTTTCTAATTAAGTCCTCGCTCTTCATTGATCTTCCCTCCTTCTACCTCTCTAAATGCAGAACACAAGAAAAGGTTGCATTTCTTGATCCCGAAAGTTGCGAGGCTCTTTGATTACCCCTGATGCTTTGCCCTCAGCCAGACGGTGTCCGCGGGACAATATCAAGTATCCTGTGACGTGGTCCAATCCGTTTCTTTCAGTTTGTTCACAGCCCGGTGAAGCAGCGATTTTATCGTTCCTTCTTTCTTCCCCAGGATCTCGGCTATTTCCTTGATCCGT
>JBKHJJ010000100.1:0-5250 GCA_046538185.1 Dehalococcoidia bacterium | reverse complement strand
GAACACAGAGACTACGGCGACAAGATAGCCGACCAGATTGACGGAGAAGTACACGCCATCATCCAGCGGGCCTACAATACCACCAGAAAAATCCTCACCGCGAATAAAGAAAAACTAAAGCAGCTGGCCCAAGAACTCATGACTCACGAAACCCTAGATGAACCCGATCTTAACCGAATCTTTGAAGGCTTGGCACCGCAAGCAACTCCAGGCTAAATCATATCGGCACGCAAGATTCAAGTAAGGGGCTGTTGCCGATTTGCAGCACCAATACTATCCAAGAGTTGCCCAGTCGCAGGAGCCCCCCTCTCAACGTCATTTCCTGATTATATTCGTGACAATGACGCATGGCAGCAAAAAGGGCTGCCTCTTGCCGGTTAGAATCCGTTACCTTCTGAAGACAATCCAAGTCGGTCGGTCTCATAAGCAACAATATCTTCGTCAAGCTTAACAAATAGCGGCTGCGGCTGGCGAAGCTTTTGACCGGGGGGCAAGAATTGCACTCGCCAACCGCCGTCTTTCACACTGCCATTAAATCCCAGAAAGGAATACAGCCGTTCAGAACTAAACGGAAGAAAAGGATAGAACACGGTGCTCAGCACCGCCAGCACGGAAAGGACAGTGTAGACAGACTTAGCTGTGGTCTCTCTGTCTGTCTTGAAGGTTTTCCACGGAGCTTGTTCATCTAGATAGCGATTAGCTCCTTGCGCCAGAGACATGGCTTCCTTGACCGCCGCCTTAAACTCACAACGGTAAAGCAATCTATCCACGACCTCCAGGGTAGCCTCCGCCTCATGAAGCAAGCGCTGGCTGCGTTCATCCAGTTCCCCCGCCGCCGGCACGACTCCATCGAAATTGCGATGAACGAAGGTGAGAACACGATGCGCCAAATTGCCGTAGGTAGCTACCAGTTCATTGTTATTCCGCCGAAGGAATTCTCGCCACGAAAAATCGCTGTCCCCGGTGTCAGGCATATTTGCCACCAGAGTATATCTCAGAGCATCTGGCTCATATCTTTCCAGGTAATCGTGAAGCCAGATTGCCCAACCACGGCTGGTGGACAGCTTCCTTCCTTCGATGGTCAAGAACTCATTGGCCGGAACATCGTAAGGAAGATTCAGGCCACCATAACCCATCAACGTCGCGGGCCACATAAGGGTGTGGAAAAAGATATTATCCTTGCCAATGAAATAGAAGCTCTTCGTATCCTGTTGCCAGAAAGCCTGCCAGGCGTTGTTATCTCCTCGGGATTTTGCCCATTCCTTGCTTGCTGATAGATAACCAATCACTGCTTCAAACCACACGTAAATACGTTTTCGCTCAAAGCCTGGTTGCGGTACAGGTACCCCCCAGGCCAAATCACGAGTAATTGCCCTGTCCTTTAAACCTTCATCCAGAAACTTCCATGTGGTGCTCAGTACGTTACGCCGCCAGTGAGTCTGCTCCTTTACCCAGTCAGTCAACTTGTCCTGAAAAGACGAAAGACGCAAGAAGAAGTGCTCCGAAGACTCGAAACGAGGTGTAGTGGAGCAAAGGTAGCAGTGGAGCTCCTTAAGTTCGGATGGACTCAAAGGTTTCCCGCACTGATCGCACTCGTCGCCTCTTGCCTCAGTGAAACCACAATAACGGCACGTTCCCTCGAGATAACGGTCGGGAAGGAAGCGCTGGCACTTCGGGCAATAGGCTTGCAGCATTTTGTCTTTGTAAATGTGGCCCTTATCGAGCAAAGTGAGGAACATTTCATGAGTAACTTCGGTATGATTGGAAGTGCCAGTGGTGGTAAACAGATCGAAAGATATGCTCAGTTTCTTCCAGCAATCGGTGAACTGTTGATGATATTTGCTTGCCACTTCCTGCGGAGTGGTCGATTCTTGTTCGGCACGAATTGTTATGGGCGCTCCGTGCTGGTCACTACCCGAAACCATCAGTACATCGTTGCCCTTAAGTCGATGATAGCGAGCAAAAACGTCGGCTGGCAGATAGGCACCGGTGATATGCCCCAGATGCAGGGGACCATTTGCGTAAGGCCAGGCAACACCTATGAAAATACGCTCGCTCAAAATCTCTCCAGGTCCTACCTATTGTAGATCACCGACCCTCCTATCTCATCGCCGGAACCGGAGGCTCAAAATGACCATCGCCGACGATCATTCCTCGGGAAGAAAGGTGATAATCTGCTTTCCTTTCTTTGTTCTGTACGTGCTATAACCGCGGCTCACGCAGCAGTCAATACAAAAACGTTGCTTTTCATCTCCCTCCCCATCTACCACAAGATAATGCTCTCCATATTTGAGAGGGCGGCCACAACCATCACATTCCACTTTTCCGACAGCAATACAGCCTCGACGCACTTTAACTCCTTTTCTCATATTTCAGCCAGGCTCGAGTCTTGCCCTCAATAACCAGACTGAATTCTCCTCTAGGCTCGACGAAATGCTTCCTGGCCTGGCTCACCCTGCCACGGAAGACCTCTTCGTGGACTTTGGTGAGTTCACGGCATACAGATATTCTTCTATCTCCTAGGACCTCCCCAATATCGCTCAGTGCTCCTCCAAGGCGATGTGGTGTCTCGAAAGCCACCATAGTCCTTCGTTCATCGATCAGAGAACCAAGAAGACGTTGCCTTTGTCCCTGTCCGCGAGGCAGAAAGCCGAGGTAAACGAATTGGTCGGTCGGCAACCCAGACACCACCAAAGCGGCGATCACAGCTGAAGGGCCAGGAATAGGTATCACAGAAATTCCACGCCCGATGGCCCCAGCGACAAGCTCATAACCGGGATCGCTGAGCCCCGGCATGCCAGCTTCCGAAACTAGGGCCAGGTCTTCCTGCTCAACATACTCCAAAAGATGATCAAGTTTGGCTCTCTTGCTATGCTCATGGTAACTCGTCAACGGAGTCTTTATGTCATATGCGTTAAGCAAACGCCGCGTAGTGCGAGTATCCTCAGCGGCAATTAGCTTCACTTCCCCCAAAAGCCGTAACGCACGCAGAGAAATGTCCTCCAAATTGCCAATAGGAGTACCGACGACGTAGAGAGCAGGCACGACGTGGAATTATACCTAATCGCAATGATTTTATCCACAGATTTACTGGACTGCAGGCTGTTTCATAACCCACCCTCGTTCTGAGGCGGAAAGCGGCCCGAAAGAGTTGCGGCCTTCGCTGGTGCTCAGAGCGACGACTAAACATGGCTTGACTTCAAGGCGTCATGCTTGTATAGTTTGTGGCAACTCTTGCCAGGTAAAAAAATGCCTCGTCCAAAACTCAAAGATCTGGAACGCACTTATGGATTCGATGAAGTTGCACTTGTTCCTGGAGACATAACCATCAATCCTGACCAGGCCGACATAGAGTTAGTTGTAGGAGATCACGTCATGTCCATTCCCATTCTAGCCTCCGCCATGGACGCTGTTGTTGACCCCGCATTTGCCATAGAATTCAACAGGCTTGGTGGGCTGGCTGTCCTCAATCTGGAGGGTATACAAACAAGGTACGAAGACCCCGATGAGGTGTTAAACCAGATCACCCAGACCTCTCAGGCGCAGGTGACTTCTCTCCTGCAACGAGTATACTCTGAGCCTATCAAAGAGAAGCTGGTCAGCCAGCAGGTTGGGGCCATAAAAAAGGCTGGGGCCATCTGTGCAGCATCCATAACCCCGGCCAACACCAAACGGCTGGCTCCTATAGCCAAGGACGCGGGCATGGATATATTGGTAGTACAGTCCACCGTCACTACTGCTCGGCATATCTCCAAGAGCTATCGGGGGCTGATCCTACCTGAGCTGTGCCAGCAAATGTCCATACCTATCATAGTGGGCAATTGTTGCAGCTATAGCGCGGCATTGGAACTGATGAGAACGGGGGTCGACGGCATCCTGGTCGGGGTGGGGCCTGGAGCCGCCTGTACCACCCGAGAAGTCATCGGCGTGGGAGTTCCTCAGATAAGTGCTACTTTGAACTGTGCCGCTGCCAGAGAAGCATATCTCAAAGAGAGTGGCAGGTATATATCGGTGATAACCGATGGAGGTATTCGTACCGGTGGCGATGTGTGCAAAGCATTCGCCGCAGGTGCTGACGCCGTAATGATTGGGTCACCTTTGGCTCAAGCAACAGAAGCGCCAGGAAAAGGCTATCACTGGGGCATGTCACATTCTCATCCCGCCTTGCCCAGGGGTACCCGCGTTAGGGTTGGCACCACCGCCCCCCTGGAACAAATCCTCTTCGGCCCGACTTCAGTCACTGACGGCACTCAAAACCTGGTGGGCGCTCTGCGCACCAGCATGGGAGTGTGCAGTGCCAGGACTATCAAGGAAATGCACAAGGTTAAGATGGTTATCGCCCCCTCTATAAAGACCGAAGGGAAATACTTACAGGCAACTCAGAATATCCCCTGAGTTTGCAGAAGCGAAAAACGAGATTCAGGTTAGATCTCCTCTTCTTCCTCATCCTCTTCACCAAGCACAGCCCCTGCATGCCCGGGAAGCATGACCCCTACTCCACCCCGCCGAGTCCTTATCCCTCTGGGCAGATCATCAATCAGTTTCTTCAACTCTGCCAGCGCCTCAGCCGACTCAGTTGGTAGAGCAACCACTCCCTCCACTCCCACTTGCGACAGGCCGACCAGTTCAGCCTTGGTGACACAAGGAGGCAAAGTAATCATAACCGGCTTCTCCAAGAACTCCACGAATCTTCGACAAACAAGCAGATCTTGCACAGCTACAAAAGAGTCTATGCCCTTGCTGAGAAACACACCATCTATCTCAAGGCTATTGATGGCTCTAACGAGAGCGTAGTCCAGAGAAGGCTCGACCATCAGGAATTTGCCTACCTCTTCGTTCTGCAGAATCGCGGCAGCCGCCTTGATACCGAGAACGAGGAAGTCACACCCTGAACTCACAAGCTCATTCGCCTTTTCCTCGGCTGCGTCGTCAATAAATACGCCCAGAGGAATACCGCCTGCAGCTTCGACCATTTGACCGACAACCCTGGCACTCGGTATCTGATCAATTATCAGGCCGGCATCGGCATTGATATCCGCCGCCCTTTTCGCCTCATTCACCTTTGCTCCGGACAGTCCCACAATAAGCAACATGGCTGAGCTTTCTGCTTCGGAGGCAGAGGGGCGAAACCCTATTGGCGTCCCTGAAGACTTGGCAAGGTTCTGCAGTTTGTCAACGAATTTACTCATACAACCTCCAGCCAGCGGTCGGATTCGAACCGACGACCGGCGGTTTACGAAACCGCTGCTC
>JBKHJJ010000099.1:0-5267 GCA_046538185.1 Dehalococcoidia bacterium | reverse complement strand
GAGAGAAGTTGCTCAAGAGAAGCTTAACTGAATTCATTGCCCCGGAGAGCCAGGATGAGTTCCATCTACGGCTCAGGGAAATTATGATCACCGGAGAAGGCCAGAGCTGCGATGTGAGTGTGCGCTGTCCAGGGGGCCTCTTCTGGGCCCGGCTGAACATCACGCCTGAGCGTGATGGACTGAAGGTAGCCATGGCCGATGTATCGAACCAAAGAGCGGCCGAGGAGGCCGTTAAGGAAGAGAAAGAAAAGCTACTGGCCCTAATAGACAGCATGACGGACGAGGTCTGGTTTTGCGATACGCAGGGCAATTTCATAGTGGGGAACCAGGCTGCCCTTGAGAAAATCAGAATTCAGGCCCCTGGCCCTGCAGGCCTTGAGAACATATTGAGGGAGATAGAGGTCTATCGTCCTGATGGCAGCCCGCGGCCGCCGGAAGATGCACAACCATTGCGTGCTCTGAAGGGAGAGACGATTAGAGATGAGGAAGAGATTATCCGAATAGCCGCCACCGGTGAGCTTGAATATCGTACAGTGAGTTCTTGTCCAGTGAGAAACGACGATGGAAGTATCATAGGAGCGGTATCGGTGGTACGTGATGTGACCGAGAGCAAAAAAGTCGAGCGAGAGCTGGAGAGACACCGCCAGCATCTTCAAGAGCTGGTCAAGGAGCGTACCGCCGAACTTCAGCAGTCGGAAGAGAACTTCCGTCAGTCGATAGAGAACTCCCCCTTGGGAATACGCATTGTTACGGCGGAAGGAAGAACCCTGTATGCTAACCCGTCGCTGCTCGATATATGCGGTTATGGCACCATAGAGGAATTGAGGAACGCCCCGCTCAGCGGACTTTACAGTCCAGAAAGCTACGCGCAACATCTAGAGAGGAAAGCGATGCGTAAGCAGGGTATTCCGCTGCCGGATAGCTACGAGGTCAGCATCGTAAGTAAAGACGGTGAGTTGCGGCATCTGGAAGTGCACCGCAGAGAAGTCGTCTGGGGAGGACGAATCGAATTCCAGTCCACTTACGAGGATATCACGGAGCGGAAGAATGCGGGGGAGAGGCTGAGGGCTCTGTCTCGCAAGCTTCTTGAGGTACAGGAAGAAGAACGCCGCAACATTGCCCTGGAATTGCACGACGAGATCGGACAATCTCTGAACGCCCTCAAGCTCTTGCTGGACAGACTTGCGAGATCGGTGGACGGCCAGCTTCAGTCGGGTTTGAACGAGTCATCCGGTCTGACGAGCGAAATACTGGAACGGGTACGGCAGTTCTCGCTGGAGCTGCGGCCGAAGATGCTGGACGACCTTGGGTTACTCTCGACACTGGTCTGGTATTTTCACCGCTATGGTGACCGCACAGGGATTCAGGTTGATTTCAAGCATACCGGACTAAGTCGGGGGTTTGGCAGGGAACTGAGCAGCAACGTCTATCGTATTGTGCAGGAAGCGCTGACGAACATAGCACGTCACGCATGTATAGACAGGGTAACGGTGTGGATAAGGATCAGCAAGGAAATACTGACTGTAAGGATAGAAGACAGGGGTGCCGGTTTTGACCTGGCGAGCCTGCCCGCCTCCAGTTCAAGTGGGCTGGAAGGAATGCGAGAGCGGGCCCGTCTGCTGGGTGGTTCTTTAACCATTGACACCTGTCCGGGCTATGGAACGCGGCTCTTGCTGGAGGTACCGCTCGAGCAGTATTTACCGGAGGGAATGGGTAAACTGGTTACGAATAAATGATAACCATAGTCCTGGCGGATGACCATAGGGTCATGAGGCAAGGCCTGCGGGCCTTGCTCGACGAGCAGACCGATTTTCGGGTAGTCGGTGAGGCCAGTGATGGCAAGGAAGCGGTGAGACTGGTAGAGAGTCTGCGGCCTGACGTACTGGTTGCCGATATGGTCATGGCTGGCATGAACGGCGTAGAGCTGACACGCCAGGTTAAATGGTCTGTACCAGAGACGACCATTGTCATTCTCTCCATGTACGGTACCGAAGGGTACGTTCACAAGGCAATGCGGGCTGGAGCAAAAGGCTATGTTCTGAAAGACGCCAGCGCCAGTGAACTGGCTGAGGCCATCCGGAAGGCGGTATCAGGAGAACGATACCTGAGCCGAAAACTGTCAGAGCACGCCATAGACATATATATCAGAGATATGATGCCGGAGCCTCATGAGATTGACACCTCTCTGGTGCTGACAGGAAGAGAGCATGAGATCCTGCAGAGAATTGCCCGCGGCGACAAAAACAAGGAAATCGCCGCCGACCTGAGCATCAGCCACCGCACCGTGGAGTTCCACCGCGCCAACATAATGCGAAAGCTCGGTTTAGGCTCTCAGCAAGAGCTATTCCGCTATTGTGTGCGCGCTGGCATCCTCAAGGCCGAACACTAGGTCGACTCTCCTCTGCCACTGAAATAACTAGTATTTCTACATGCTTTTTTCTGGTAGTTCTACCAGTTCCAGCACGTGTACAGAAGTACTAGAATGTAAGTTGACAGGCTTGTCTGTCTTATTTGCAGGTGCCAGGGTTTGTTAGTTCTCGTTGCGTGCAGTTAAACCGTTTGGGATCCTGGTGCGGTGGAAAGCGAGCTAGCGGAAGTTCAGGAATGCAGTAGTCATCAATGATGCTCAGGGATTTTCGATGAGTCAAAGAGCCTATTTGCTGATGGATATCACGGAGGGTAAGCACCGTGAGGTCATACAGTCTTTGGAGAGTAGGCCCGGGGTTATCATGGTGGATATGCTTGAAGGTCCGCCCGATATTCTAGTTATGGTGGAGGCGGGGACCCGTCAGGAACTGGCGGAACTCACAGTGGATGCCTTATCATCGGTGGAAGATTTCACGGAGAATATGCAACTGTTGCCCGGAAGCCATGGTCTAGGGCTTAACGCCGCTAAGACTCGTAAGAAACCGAGCCGATCAACAGGCGATCGGGCACCGATTGGAGTTAATTAGTGGAACGATCCGCGTTGACGGCAGACAATACAGTCTTTGTCATATTATCTTTCGAGGGGCCCGACCGGTATTCTCTGGCCGGGGGTCTGGGGACCAGGATCACCTATCTTTCGCAGGCGCTTGCTGCTATGGGATTCCCGACTCACCTGTTCTTCGTCGGTGACCCGAAAGGAAAGGGAGAGGAAAGCGTCGACAGTGGCCCGCTTACCCTGCACCGCTGGAGTCAGTGGATCAGCGAGTATTATCCCAGCGGTGTTTACCAGGGTGAAAATGACAAGGTCAACGACTTCAACGACTCAATTCCGCCGTTTGTGATTGACCGAATAATTGAACCCGCTGTATCTGCGGAGAAACTGGTAGTCGTCCTCAGCGAAGAATGGCACACGGCCGAAGCTCTCTGTCGCGTGAGTGAGCAGTTAAGAGCCCGGGGGATGAGGGGTAGCGTGGTAACCTTCTGGAACGCCAATAATACGTATGGTTTTGACCGGATTGACTGGCCGCGACTAGCGCAGAATACCGCAATAACGACGGTCAGCCGGTACATGAAGCACATCATGCGGGGAATGGGAATCAATCCGCTGGTAATACCGAACGGGATTCCCGAGATATTGTTGACTGAAGTTGACCACAGGATATCGGGCAAGTTGAGGGAACGCATGGGGTCCGAAGTGTTGCTTGCGAAGGTTGCCCGCTACGACAAAACGAAAGGATGGGATGAGGCTATCGAGGCGACAGCCAGACTCAACCGAGAAGGCACAAAGACCGTGCTGCTGGCCAGGGGTGGCATTGAACCCTACGGGGAGGAGGTACTCTACAATGCCAGGCAGTTGGGTCTCAAGGTCAAGGATTTGGCGAGTGGTACGGAGGATATGCGCGGATATCTGGAGGCCGTTGATAACCAGGACGGGGCGGAGGTTTTGAACATAAGGTTCCAGTGCCCCCCGGAGCTGCTGCGTATCCTGTACCATGCGTCGGATGCTGTCTTGGCCAATAGCAGCCACGAGCCATTCGGGCTTGTCGGCCTGGAAGCGATGGCGGCCGGCGGCATCGCTTTTACCGGCGGTACCGGAGAGGACTATGCGGTGCACATGCGCAATGCGATTGTCCTGGAGACTTCAGACCCCAGGGAGATTGAGAGCTACTTGACTTATCTTGATGGCCACGGAGATAAGAAAGAAGATATCCGCAAATCGGCCCGGCATACGGCCCGGGCATTTGCGTGGAAGGAGATCATCAAGAACCTTATCGAGAGGACAGAGAGCCAGGCCCTGATGCAGGGAGCCTTACGAAGGTCTGTTAGAAATCCTGTGTCCGAGCCTCCGATGGAGGGGTTGCCACAGACGGTGTTGATGGACCAGGCGATGTCACCGGCAACGGCTGGCTAGAGCAAGTAAGAATGCTCGTGGATTGCGGAAAAGCTCAACTTCAGAGGTGAAAGATGGGGAAATACCGGAAACGAGACGTTGGGAAGCTCTTGGCAGATGTCCCGGCCGAATATGTGTTCCGCTGCCATGACGGCAGTGTCTTCAGGAGCATGAGAGACCTTCGGGATGGGTTGGAGGGTATTTCTGAGGATATCTTCCTGTTTCATGCCAACGCCGGCAGGAATGACTTTGGCAATTGGGTAAGTAATGTCATCGATGACCCGGAACTAACGCGAGACCTCTCGAATGCGGCTAGCAGGATTGAGGCGGCAAAATGCGTGGCGTCGAGAGTGTCTTTTCTTTCGGGTAAATTGGAGTCAGACGCTGCCTGACAGGGTGGTATGTGTGGGGGGAAAGGCAACTGGGTGTTGGGATGTGTAGTGGCCATCAAAAGAGACGCGATGCATAAAGAACAAAAATTCGAAAGACGATGGAGAGCAGAAGCCAGAGCACTGAAGCAGGGACATACGCAGGGCTCACGCAGACACGTGATGGGAAGATTTCGGCCCATTGATGGTGTCAGGCCACGAACACGGTCAGGCCAGGAGAAAAGTCTGAGCCGGAAGTCGGTGCGTGGTCGGTTGATTGAAGCGTAGGAGAGTCGAAATGGAAGATATTGGAAGGGGTGCGAGACAGTCCATAGGTCAACGCGAAGGAAGACCCTATGGGGGACGAAAAGAGCTTGAGAGTTCTGTGGAAGAACTTTCTCAGCAGATAGTGAAAGGGAACGAAGAAGCGAAAAGTCGGAGAGTGGAGAATTCGAAAACGGAAGACAAGGTAAACAGGCTATCCTACCGTCTGATCAAGGCCCAGGAAGAGGAAAGACGCCGAATTGGGCAAGAACTCCACGACACAGTGGGTGGTGCTTTGACCCTCCTTAAGCTTGCGC
>JBKHJJ010000098.1:0-5302 GCA_046538185.1 Dehalococcoidia bacterium | reverse complement strand
TTGAGTTGCTTGAGTTTTCTTAGTCATTTGGGTTCTTCGAGCTTGTCTTTATTCAGGAGGTACCGGATGAAGCCAGAAATCAGGCGAGCTACTTCGTCGCATTTGGAATAGAGTTGCCTGAATTCTCCCTCATTGATGTAGTTCTGGTCTAAGGCAACATAAAGCTGACTCCCGACCTCAGCTGCCGACCCTTTCGCAATGAACAGGTACTGGACAAATTCCTTCGTGGATCTTCTGGAAAATCCCTCTGCTATGTTGGACATTATGGAAACTGCTGCAGCTTGAATTTGCCCCCTGAGCTTGTAATCGTCGTCAAAATGCCGGTCAGAATCCACAGCAGCGTATATCATCTTCACCAGGGCTCTGGCCTCTTGCCACGCCTTGATATCTTCGAACCGCTCAATTTTCACCCGACCAACTCTACAAACTCTACCAACTCTACAAACTCTATGAACTCTATGAACTCTATGAACTCACTTCACCGTGACCGACTTCGCCAGGTTGCGGGGTTTGTCGGGGTCGCATCCTCGACTGATAGCGAGGTAGTAGGCGAGGAGCTGGAGCGGGACAACGGCGACCATGGGATATAGCAGCTCGTCAACTTCGGGAAGCTTGATCCAGGAATCGTAGATCTCACTTTGCGTGTCGGAGACACCGATGATGTAGGCGCCGCGTGATTTGGCTTCTACGGCGTTGCTCAGGGTTTCGGCGAAGGTGAAGTCGCTGGGGCAGATCACCACCACCGGTGTGCCGGGCTCGATGAGGGCTAGAGTGCCGTGCTTGAGCTCTCCGGCCGGCATACCCTCGGCATGGATATAGGAGATTTCCTTGAGCTTCAAGGCACCTTCGGAGGCGATGGCGAAGTTGATTCCTCTGGCTATGTAGTAGAAATCGTTCCTGTCCTTGAGTTTCTGGCTGAGCTCGAGCAGTTCGTTCTTGTTGTGCTCCAGTACGCCGGCTATTTTGCCGTTCAAGCCGTTGAGGCTGGCGACGGCGTGGTCAAAATCGTTAACCATGGCGAAAGATAACAGGTAGAATATGGCCAGCTGAGAGAGGAAAGTCTTGGTAGCAGCTACGGCTATCTCAGCACCGCAGTTCAGGTAGATGACCTCGTCGCTCAGGTCGGCCAGTATGGAGTTAGGCCGGTTGATGATGGAGATAACCTGGGCCCCGGCCTCTCTGGCAGCCTTCACTCCCTCCACTATGTCGGCGGTCTCTCCACTCTGGGAAACGGCAATGACCACGGTGTTCTTGTCTACGGAATCGGCGAAATAACTGAACTCGGAAGCCATGACTACGTCACAGAACTTCTTGGCCACTCTGGAAAAGAGGTATCTGCCGACCAGGGCAGCGTACCGGGAAGAGCCGCAGGCGGTTATGATTACCTGTCTCGCTCTCAGGATGTCCAGGGCGATCTTAAGGAAACTCTTCTCGTCCTGGTTGGCTGTCTGCCCGAGCATCCGGGCTTGCTCCATTATCTCCTTGAGCATGAAATGCTGGTAGCCCTCTTTATGGGTCTCGACCCAGCTGAGGTCAAGTTTTTTAGGCTGCTTGACCAATGCGTTTCCCTGCGCGTCCAAGAACCGGACCCCTTCCTGCGTCAGTACTACCAGCTCGTTATCTCCCAGGCCCATGACCTGGTTGGTGTATTGAGAGAAGGCCAGGGCATCACTGCTAATGTAGTAATCATGGGTGTCGACGCCGACCACCAGGGGATTGTTCCTCCTCGTGCCCACGACCTTGCCGGGGTCATTGGCAGATACAGCCAGAAAGGCATAGGAGCCCTTCAGTTTGGGAGCTATGTTCAACACGGCCTGTTCCAGGGAACATCCGTTCTTCAGTTCATCTTCCAGGAGGTGAGGGATGACTTCGGTATCGGTTTCCGAGCTGAACCGGTGTCCCGCCCCGGTGAGTTCCTGGCGGAGCTGTTGATTGTTCTCGACAATACCGTTGTGCACCACAGCCACCGTGCCGCTGCAGTCGGACTGCGGGTGGGCGTTGAATTCCGTGACGGTGCCGTGAGTTGCCCAGCGGGTATGCCCGATAGCGACGTTACCGGGAAGGCTTGTCAGGTTGTGTTTCCGGATGACTTCATCAATCTTGCCGGCGTCTTTCTTTATGACTAGTTTTCCTTCGGATATGCAAGCTATGCCCGCTGAGTCGTAACCACGATACTCCAGGCACTTGAGGGCCTCCAGGGCAACCGGGACCGCTGCCTTCTGGCCACAATAGCCAATGATGCCGCACATAATAGCCCTTCCACTAGAAAGCAGCTGGCTCTCTAGTCTCCGGAACAATCTCCCTTCTTAAGCCACGCCATACCGGTGAGGAGATTTGAGCTGTTGCCCTGCTCAACGATAACGCCGACCTTCGGTTCAAGTCTCCAGTCGGAACTCCGCCCATGGTTGTCTCCATATTCATTATAGCACGCTGGCTTATGTCCGACTTCTCCTATGGATCAGGTACGGTTTGTGACATGACAATAGACTACAGGATAGGCAGATAGTGCTTCAGTTCATAGTCGGTTACCTGGCTGCGGTAGAGGTCCCACTCCACCTTCCTGTTCTGAATGAAGGTATTGAATAGATGCTCACCCAGGGCTTTTCTTACCAGTTCGCTGTTTTCGGTAAGCTGTATGGCTTCATACAGGCTGCCGGGAAGCGTGCCTATGCCTGCTTCGCGCCGCTCCTGCTCGGTCATTTCGAAGACGTTCCTCTCCACACATGGCGGCGGTTCATACTCATTCTTGATTCCCTCCAACCCGGCGGCAAGCATGACGCTGAAGGCCAGGTAGGGGTTGCAGGCGGGGTCGGGTGACCTGTATTCAATCCTGGTGGATTTCTCCTTCCCCGGTTGGTATTCGGGTATGCGGATCAGGTCGGCCCGGTTTCTTCTTGCCCAGCTCAGATATACCGGTGCTTCATAGCCCGGGAGAAGGCGCTTGTACGAATTTACCCACTGATTGGTAATGGAGGTAATTTCAGGTGCATGAGCCAGTAGCCCGGCGGCAAAATGCCTGGCTACCCTGGACAAATGGATGGGGTCCTTTGGGTCAAAGAAAGCGTTCCTATCACCCTGGAATAAGGACATGTGGACATGCATGCCGCTGCCGTTCACACCGAACACAGGTTTGGGCATGAAGGTGGCATAAACACCATGATTCTGAGCCACTTGTTTAACCACCAGCCGGTAAGTCATTACGTTATCCGCCATGGTCAGGGCATCGGTGTAACACAGGTCTATCTCATGTTGACTGGGAGCAACTTCATGGTGGCTGTACTCTACGCCAATGCCTATCTCTTCCAGGATAAGGATTGTCTCTCGCCTCAGATCGGTGGCTACGTCCGGTGGGGTCAGGTCGAAATAACCTCCCTGGTCCAGGAATTGGGGCACCTCCGGACTCTGAAAGTAGAAATACTCCAGTTCGGGACCGACGTAGAAGATATATCCCATGTCGGCGGCTTGTTTCAGGTTTCTTTTCAGCACATATCTGGGGTCGCCTTCGAAGGACTGCCCTCCGGGCCAGCAAATATCACAGAACATCCTGGCGGTCTTGTGGTCCTTTGGTCGCCAGGGAAGAATTTGGAAGGTGGAAGGGTCGGGCAGAGCTATCATGTCACTCTCATCAATCCGGGCAAAGCCCTGGATAGATGAGCCATCAAAGCCGCTGCCCAACTCCAAAGATGTTTCCAGTTCTTTGAAGGTGATGGCAAAGCTCTTGAGAAAACCCAGGATGTCGGTGAACCACAGGCGTATAAATGCAACATCCTGTTCCCTGGCCAACTTAAGGACATAGTCTTTTGCCTTAGCTCGATCTTTGGCAGTCATCAACCCTCCTCGTTCGGGGAGTATTCGGCTGCTATCAAAGCACAAACCGGGATGCAAGTCAATTGCGCAGTGGTTCGCCCCGGCATACTGGCCACTTGGCTGTGTGGTCCGTATGGAGTATACTGAAAGGAAAGTTGCCGGCAGCCGTGAGTCAGTCTTGCCTGCGTGTCAAACGATCACAAGTAATTGACAAAATGCTGTGGGCGTGGCATAGTAGGTAAACGGTTACCGACGTCTACAGTCGAACTACCTTTTGAGTATGAAAAGAGTATATGTGAAGGAAGAGGTCTGCATCGGCTGCGGCCTGTGTGAGGTCTATTGCCGTGTGCAGCACTCCCAATCTAAGGACCTAATTAAGGCGTTTAAGAAAGAGACTCCACGCCCTGTGCCCCGCGTGCGCGTGGAAAGGAATGTGGAGGTCTCCTTTCCCATCCAATGTCGCCAGTGTGCCGAGCCATGGTGTGTCTACAGTTGCCTTACCGGCGCTATGCACAGAGATCCCCTGACCGGCATGATCGGTGTTGACATAGAAAAGTGTATTGGGTGTTGGACATGTATAGTGGCCTGCCCTTATGGGGCGCTTACGCGGGACCTGAGTAGCAAGACTATTCTCAAGTGCAACCTCTGTCCGGAACTGGAGATACCGGCCTGTGTAGTCAATTGTCCCAACGAAGCGCTGGTGTATGCAGAGTCGCAAACCGAAAGCCACAATGTGGAGAGCTAGGCGAATATACTGGTTAAGTGAGGATGCTCATTCAATTGAGCGAACAAATTTGAGGGAGGTGTATCATGCCTTATGATTGGGGACCGCATTATATTGTTCCGTCGAAGATTCTGGAAACGTATTCTGGCAGTATTCTGCTTCGAGAGGAACTTGACGAAGACCTTCTGCATAAAGAGTTGGAGGAATTGGGTCTGGCAGGACCGATAATCAGGATAAATAATCCCTGGTATTATCGAAAGAAGAATACCGATACATGGATTATGATCGGGGAATCCGACGATATACACGGAAATTTTCCGGTGAGGTGGGACACAACGGTTTTGGAAAACGGTCAATATGAAGTGAAAGGATTGATGCACGTTTTTGTCAAAGAGCATGGCGGGGTGAAGGCTATCGCCAGAGAAAGCGTAGCGGAGGTCGATGTAAGAAACTAGGGCGCCATAGGTGTATAGAGGAGACAGAACGAAATGATCGTCGTGATCGATTACGGTGCTGGCAATCTACGCAGCGTGGTCAATGCCATCAACAGACGGGGCTACCAGGCGAAGATAACCAGCATCCCCCGCGAGATACTCACTGCGCAGGCAGTCATCCTGCCGGGCGTTGGCGCCGCTGCCGACACCATGCATAGTTTGGAAAAACTGGGAATAACGGACGTTATTCGGCAGCTGATAGAGCGAAGACGACCACTCTTCGCCGTTTGCGTAGGGCTGCAGATACTGCTTTCAGGAACTGAGGAGGGAGGCTGGC
>JBKHJJ010000097.1:0-5341 GCA_046538185.1 Dehalococcoidia bacterium | reverse complement strand
GGTGCCAAAGTCAGGGTCCAGCAGAGTCCCTTGGGCACCCTCCAACAAGACTGGCTCTCCTTTTGCCACCGCTTCACGAATCATTGAGCTAGTGTCCCTGATGAAAGGGGCCAGCTGGTCCGCATAACGGCAGTACTGCGCATAGGTTTCTTCCAATGAAAGAGGCGGCACTTGGTATACTTTTGTCAAGATAGCATTCTTAAACTCAAGCGCTGCTCTCAATCGTGTCCACAGTCCATCTTTGTCCAGTAGGTCTCCGGCGCGAATTCCCTGGCGAGCTACCTTGTCAGCAAATACTGGACCGATTCCTTTGCGCGTAGTGCCCAGGGCGCCTTTACTACGCCTTTCCTCTTCGAGTCCATCGAGAAGAGTATGATAGGGCATGACGAGGTGAGCTCGGTCACTAACAAAGAGGCGTCGTATATCGACGCCGTGCTTCTGTACGCCCTCTATCTCTTCAAGAAGCACAGCCGGGTTAATAGCTACGCCGTTGCCGATAATGCACGTTGCCTGGGGATAGAAGATACCCGAAGGGATAAGGTGTAGCCGGAACTCACCATGAGGGTTGATCACAGTGTGTCCAGCGTTGTCTCCCCCGGAAAAGCGAGCTACTAGCTTCGCCTGCTCAGCCAGGAGATCGATGATCCTTCCTTTCCCCTCGTCACCCCACTGTCCTCCCACAATAACCGTGACAGCCATTCAGTCACCTCTATTTGTTGCTTGCTTCCGCAAGTAAACGAGCCTTTGGACAACGGTGATAGAAACAAATACTAAGAGAATACATAGGGCGATAAGAACCTGGTTTATCAATAAACCTATTGCCAATACTATAACCCGTTCCGCTCTAGTAAACAAGCCAATTTGACACTGCAGGCCCAGTCCCTCTGCCCTAGCCCTGACGTAACTGACAAGGAAGGAGCCAACCAGAACGGCGATGATCAGTACAAGCACAATTTCCAGCCCGACTTCTTCCAAGCTGGCTTGTTGTCGTGTATACCAAACTAGGAGACCAGCCAGTATTGCTGCTTCAGACATGCGGTCAACGGTTGAATCCAGGATAGCTCCAAACTTCGTACTCTGGTTGGTGAATCGGGCCACTGCCCCATCAAGGAGGTCAAATAGGCCGGAAATCAGAACTAGGACTCCACCAAGAAGCAAATACCCCTTAGCGATAACTCCGGCAGCAACTATGTTAAGGGCCAGATTGATGAAGGTAAGTGCATTGGGTGTTATCCCGCTTCTGCTGAGAATCCCAACCACAGGAAGAGTAATGCGATAAGCCAGGCTACGTCGGAGATTTGGAAGATTCATTGATCCCTTTCGGCTAGCCTACTATGCCTTCCTTCTGGAGAAAGCTGACCACTCCTTGTACTTGCTGTTCGTCGTTCCACTCTCCGATTTCACAAACCTTCACTATTCCGGGAGGTAAGTATCTGGCTACCATTTCCCAGTTCACATCCCCTTTCTGTGGGACCTGGTGGTCAGAAATCCCTTTAACGCCATGCAAATGGATACCGACCATTCTGTGGTTGAACCGCGAAAGCCATTGTTCATGGGAATCAAATCCGAGCCGCTGTTGCACCTCAGCGTGGCCTACGTCGTGCCAGTAGGCCACTGGATGTCCCGGCACTTCATTAAGGAGCTCTGCCATCTCGTCCAGGTTTGGTATCTCGTGAAGATTGAGTCTGGTCTCAAGCCCCAGCGTTATACCTTTTTGCCCACCGTATTCGCTAAGCTCTCGAAGACTCTTTGTCGCTGCCTCTAGGTAAGGAGGAGATCGAGAAATGCGCTGATAGACCAACTCTTGTCGGGCCTGGCTGTGTTCTTCACTTTGAGCCCGGCCCTCGGTGTAGAGTTGACGTAGTCTTTCTTGCAAGCCTGGGTCAATTGGCACTTCGCCCATATGAAGAACAACAGCGTTGGCACTCAAGCCTGATGCAAGGTCTATTGTAGACTTGGCAAAGCTAACAGCCTCCGTACGCTCGTCTTCATCCAAAGAACTCAGGGAAAGGTCGGTCACTGGGACTCCTCTAGATGACGATACTGCTGGACAGGGAGAGTGAACACTCGATACAGGAAGTGAGGTTTGTATGAGTTCATCAAGCATCCGTGGAGAAATTGAGGAGTTTGCCTCTATGTGGGTGAAACCCAACTCCCGGGCCTTGGCAGCAAAAGCTGCCATGTGTTCAAATCTGCCTTTAGCCCACATAGTGGAGAGGGAAATCTCAAATAGCTTACCACCTTTAGTCGGTGAGTCCCGGTAATCAAGATCGTGCACTAGATCCACTTTGAAGCGACGTTGTTTGAAGGTAGCACTTGTGGTGCGACGGTGGTCTATTTCTCCATTCCAACCGACTCTAGCTCGGGCAACGAAACAGGAGATTCTTGTGCTTGTCCCGCGATAAAGGCCTCGGTTCTTACCCGAGCTTCCTCGTCAGAATACTGGATGGGAGGAGATTTCATGAAATAGGCTGAAGGCCCCACGACGGTCCCGCTGAGGCCCCGGTCTCTTGCCAGTTTGCAGCACCTTATAGCGTCAATGACTACGCCGGCTGAATTGGGGCTATCCCATACCTCTAGCTTCAACTCTAGATTCAGGGGGACATCACCGAAGGTGCGTCCTTCCATCTTCAGGTAACAGAATTTGCGGTCAGTCAGCCAGGGTACATAGTCGCTGGGGCCAATGTAAATGTTATCCGGATCGATAGCATAGTCTAGTTGTGAACGAACAGCGTCGGTCTTGGAGATCTTCTTGGATTCCAGACGCTCTCGTTGCAGCATATTGTAGAAATCGGTATTGCCACCAAAGTTTAGCTGATAAGTTCGCTCCAGTTTGACCCCGCGATCACGGAACAGTCTGGTTAGAACCCGATGAGTGATAGTAGCGCCAACTTGGGATTTAATATCGTCGCCGATAACGGGCAGTCCCCGCTCGGCAAATCGATTCTGCCAATAGGACTCGCGAGCAATAAAAACGGGTATACAATTGACGAAGCCGCAGCCAGCGCTTAGTACTTGCTCTGCGTACCATTTAGTAGCCTCCTCGCTTCCCACGGGCAGATAGTTAACCACCACATCGGTTTGGGTGTTGTTGAGTATAGATACAATGTTAGCAGTTGGACCAGGTGCCTTGGTTATGACTTTGGATAGATACGTGCCCAACCCATCATGTGTCATGCCTCGCTCGACTTGAACGCCCGTCTTGGGCACATCAGCGAATTTGGCGGTGTTGTTCGGTTTGGTGAAAATAGCCTGAGCCAAATCCCTACCTACTTTATTCTTGTCAATGTCAAAGGCGGCTACGAATTTGATATCAGATATGTGATAGCCTCCGAGGTTGACATGCATTAGGCCGGGGACGAACTCATTTACCTTAGCATCTTTGTAATAGTGAACTCCTTGCACTAAGGAAGAGGCGCAATTACCGACACCTATGACAGCTACGTTTATTGCTCCCATTCTCACCTCCGTTTCGTAAATGCGTATAACATGCTACGGGAATTGACCCTTAGCCACTCCGTACCCATCTGTTCAGCACGTATAACAGATTTGGGGGGTTGCTGGTTTCCTGCGGCTGGCGCTTTGATGCTGGGCATCTTGTAGGTGTCTATATGCAGGAGCCACAGAAGTGGGCACTGGGAGCCGCTCAGAGTCTAAAGTCAAAACCACATCCGGAGTGTCTTTCTGTACACCAATTTATACATATTTGCGTTCACCAATGTCAATACCTCAAAGTCATCTTCGCACAAGCCAGGCAGAGCTATTCACTGGTGGGCAGTTCCCTGATCAATTTGAGCACCCTCGCACCTCGCTCAATGGAATCGTCATAGTAGAAGCTAAGGTGCGGTATGTATCTCAGTCTCAGGTGTGCTGCGAGTTCCTTGCGGAAGAATCCCGAAGCTTTGTTGAAGCCGGCCAGCATATCCTGCTTGTTAACATCGTTGCCCAAGGTGCTAACAAACACCTTAGCATACTTCAGATCTGGTGAAAGAGTGACTTCTGTTACCGAGATAAGCCTGCCAAGCCTGGGGTCGTTAACTTGACGCTCGAGAAGTCCGCCGATTTCTCGCTGGATGAGTTTGCCTGTCCGTTCACTTCGCCAGCTCATTTCGGTCTCTATGGAGAGAATAGGGTCAACCTACTCTTTCTTTTCGGTAGAACTCAATGATATCGCCAATCTGGAAATCGACATTCCCATCTACCCCCAGCCCGCATTCGAGGCTAGTGGAAACTTCAGTGACATCCTCTTTGAAGCGTCTTAAGCTAGAGACCCGGGACTCCGCAATAACCTTGTTCTGGCGCAATATCTTCACCTGGGCGTCCCTCCACGCCTTTCCTTCCATAATATAGGCCCCTGCTATTTTCCCCAGCTTGCCGCTGGGAAACACGGCTCTCACTTCTGCCCGCCCGCCGAGCACTTCGGCATACGTCGGTTCAAGCATCCCCTTCAGGGTTTTGTCCACGTCTTCTATCAGCTTGTATATTACATCGTAGTGCTGGATGCTCACTGCTTCCGAACTAGCTAGCTGCACCGCCCCGGCTGAGGCAGTAGTGTTGAAACCGATGATAATCCCTTTCGAAACCGAGGCCAGAAGGACGTCACTCTCCGTGATGCTGCCACTGGCGGCATGGATGACTCTGGCCTTCGCTTTCTCTGTGCCTAATCTTTCTACAGAGGTCTTTATTGGTCCGATGCTGCCGTCCACATCAGTCTTCAGAACTATGTTGAGCTCTTTTATTTGCCCGTCACTTATTTGGCTGGAAAGAGCACTGAGACTTAGAATAGGGTGCGGCTTTGCCTGTTTTTGCTTTTCGCCGATGGTTCGCGCTTCGTGATCATCCAGAAGTACAATAAAAATGTCTCCGGGTCTCGCCACCGAGTTTAAGCCGAGGACTTCAACTGGAGTCGAGGGTTCAGCTTTGTGAACTTGCTTTCCCTTGTCGTCAAACATGGCTCGTATTCTCCCCCAGGCATCGCCAGCTACCACGGCATTGCCCCGTCTGAGTGTGCCTTTCTGCACGAGAAAGGTAGCCAAAGGTCCTTTGGCCTTGTCCAGCTTTGCCTCGATGATTACCCCTTCTGCGGCGCCTTCGGGATCAGCCTTCAGTTCTAGTATATCGGCAACTAAGAATATGTTTTCCAACAAATCCGGTATCCCTTGTTCTTGCTTGGCTGATATGGGTACGCACACCGTATCACCACCCCATTCCTCAACAACTAGGCCCAAATCGGCAAGCTGTTGTTTTATGCGTTCAGGATTAGCATCCGGTTTATCAATCTTGTTGATGGCAACGACTATCGGCACATTGGCGGCCTTAGCATGATCTATAGCTTCCGTAG
>JBKHJJ010000096.1:0-5344 GCA_046538185.1 Dehalococcoidia bacterium | reverse complement strand
ACCGTGCACCGCACTGATTGCATAAACATCATCAATGAAGAGGACAAAGAACGGCTAATCAAGGTGGAATGGGGTGAAGTGGCACAGGTCTATCCGGTTATGATTCAAGTTGATGCCTGGAATAGGGTTGGTCTTATCAGGGATATTAGTGCTATCATAGCTGAGGAAGGGGTGAACCTCACCGAAATGAATATGAGTAATGGCCGCGATGACAGTGCCTCGTTCTTTCTTACCCTGGAGGTGAAAAGCGCTGTGCAGTTAAGTAGAATAATGTCCAGGATCAATTCCGTATGGAACGTTGTAAGTGTGACCAGAAAGGGGGGAATAAATGTCAAGCAAGAATCGGGGTAATAGAGCGGTCAGGGCAGCAGAGAGAAAGCGGTTACGGAACCGCCTGGTACGCCGCAGCCTTAAGACCCATATAATCAAGGCAAGAAGCGCAGGCGGTGCCGGAGAAGAATCCGTGCATGACCAGACCATGACGGCCGTAAGCAGCCTAGATAAGGCGGTGAGCAAAGGGATTATTCACAAAAATAAAGGCGCCCGGCTCAAGTCCTCTTTGATGAAAAATCTGGATAAAGAGCAGAAAGCAACCAGCTGACAACCGATAGCCATGAAGTCGTTTTTCTTGAAGTAGGAGAAGATTATCAACTTTGTCATCGGCGTTTCGTAATATAGTACTAATGGGCTAGTGAACGGTGCTGAAAACCGCGATAACGATAAATAGAATAATGATAGAAGAAGTGACCAGCAGACAGTCCGGATTTTCTGACCTTTGATTCTTGGCTTATTGTGATGTTATCCCAATTCCAGGCGGTAGGGCAGGCTCTCTTCAACCAGGGGCTGGTTTCTCCTCAGGGAGGCAACCTCAGCGTCAAACTGGGAGAGCAGTTGGTTATTACCCACCGGGGGAGCCTGCTGGGCTCCATACAGGAAGCAGACCTGGTAGAGACGGGGATAAGTAAGAACAACCGGTCTACACCCCTGGCTTCGAAAGAACTGGAGGTCCATCGCTGCATCTACAGAAACACTTCAGCCTTAGCTGTGGTTCATGCGCACCCGCCCTACGCTGTTGCCCTGTCCTTCACGGAAGAAGAGATTGTACCACCCGACCTCGAAGGACAGGTCTTGCTGTCCAGGGTGCCCGTCCTGAGTAGAGAACCGACGGCAACGACTGAAGACTGCGCCGAGGAGATAGCCAGGCTGTTGAGCAAACATAGCGTGGTCCTGGTGCGGGGTCATGGAAGCTTTGCCGTCAGCCAGTTGCTGGAGGAGGCGTACTACTATACGGCTGCGCTGGAGCACAGCTGCCGCCTTCTTTACCTGCTGAAGGCCCTGAGGGTAGCCCCGGGATGACTCCCGGCACACCAGAATGCGGCTATGCCGTGGCTGGTCTGGGGGAAACCAGATAGTACCAATCAGAGTAGTTGGGATTTCTCCCCAATATCACTTCGCCGAACAGGCTCTGTAGCCCGACTGTTATCTTGCCGGTCTTGCCCGTGCCTACGGGGCGGTGGTCGATCTCCAGCACGGGAGCTATGTTGGCTGCTGTCCCGGTAAAGAAGCATTCTTCAGCCACATACAGTTCGCTTCTGTCAACTTGCCTCTCAATTGTATCGATGCCCAGCTCGTTCTTAGCTAACTTCATGACCGTGTCCCTCGTGATCCCCACCAGGATGTTATCGGAAGAGGGAGGAGTCACCAGCTTCCCTCCCAGAACAAGAAAGATGTTCTCACCGCTGCCTTCAGAAACATGTCCATCCTGAGTCAGCAGTATTGCTTCGTCAAACCCGTTTTCCCACGCCTCGGTCTTGGCCAGAGCGCTGTTCACGTAGATGCCGCAGATCTTGCCCCGGGGCGGAATCATGGTGTCATCAACGCGACGCCATGAGGATGTGCAGCAGCGAACACCATTCTCTACATCCAGGTACGGAGGAAGCGTAGTCACGACAATACATAAATCATCCTCCAGGTCATGGAGACGGACTCCTATAGCCTCAGAGCTCTTGTAGGCCAGGGGGCGGATGTATACGTTTTCCCGGTGGCCGCTTCTTACCAGCAGCTGCCCTGTCAACTCGCAAAGCTCATCCACGGAGTGTGGCAGACTCATCTTCAGTATGCGGCAGCCTTCGAGCATGCGCTTGTAGTGGTCCTGGATTCTGAAAATGCAAAAAGTCTCCCGTTCACTGTCCCAGTTTCCGCGTATGCCCTCGAAGCAGGCAGTGCCGTAGTGCAGGGCGTGAGTCATGATTCCGATTTTGGCTTCGGACAACGGCATGAATTGTTTCCGGAAAAAAGCATAAGCCGGCATCTCCCCCCCTTTTTCTGTACCATGTACAGCTGAATTAAGTCAGAATTATACTTTGGCTTCAACCCTAAAACAAGAGTAGTCCCCGTTACTCCGAGCCTGTTCGCCTCTCAGCACTGCGACCACTACCGGTACGTTGTTGCGACCCCCCGAACTTGTCGGAATGTCGCAGTTTCAGGCTCTCGGCGACGGTCTTGGGCCGACAGCCACAGTTGCGGTGCCGCTGAAGACTTAAGCATCAGTGCAGGAGACAATAGTACTAATTTCTACCGCCAACCGGGACTAATGGGTGATTCCACGAAAGGCCCTCGGCTGCTATGTTAAGAACACTGCAGCGAAATAACCCGACAAGAAAGAGGCACTATGAAAGTAGCTACTTCCACCCCCGAAAGCCGTGAAGCCGGGCTGGTCGAGAATCTGCGCTCAGGCGACAGCTCGGCTATAGAGGAATTCTACAACACTTACCGGAAGAAGCTTTACTATCTGATATTAGAACAGGTAGACCGAAACCAGGCTGTCACTGAGGACTTGGTCCAGGAAGTATTCCTTGCTGCCCTGAGTTCGCTGGACAAATTCCGCGGTGAAAGCCGCCTCTATACCTGGCTACGCAGTATCGCATTTCACAAGATAAACGACTTCTACCGTCGGCAGGCGCGAGAACCCAGGCCTGAGGAGCCTCTTCCCGGCACTGATGCCGTGAATCTGGAGCACGCCGCGGGTAATGAACCGGCGGTCTTCAGCGCCATGGAGTTCGAGGAGACACGTCGAGAAATCCGGCAGGCTCTGGTGGACTTGCCCCAGGACTACCAGGAAGTGCTGGTGCTGAAATATCTCGAAGATCTGCCGGTGGTGGAGATTAGTCAGGTCATGGGCCGTTCCCCCAAGTCCGTTGAGGGGTTGCTATCGCGGGCCCGCAAGGCTATGAGGGATAACCTGGCGGCAAACAACCACGAGTCTTGATTCCAGCCCCTGCACAATTCACGACCCCTTTTTAAGGGTCCACCTTCCAGGTTCATTTAAGTCTTTCGATCCCTTCTACCTTCGGCTCAAGGCTCGCTTTGAGCATCCAGGGAAATCTTTACTCGTCAATTCTGTAGTGCGCCCTTCAGGGTCGCGCAGTACGAGCCCTAAACCCTCAGGGTAGATTGGGTACGGGATTTCATGATATTCAAGCAGACTGAACAGGCAACATCGGGAATTTGCCATGCCTGCAACCTGGGATGCTCCCTAACTATCCAGTCCTCGCCCCACCGGCGGGAGTCCATAAAGGGCTCCCACTTCCAAAGGAGGTCAAAGCGAAGATGGAGAAGCCATTCCTGTTACGGCATGGAAGGCATTGACCAGCCCACGCCCCACACCATTCTCAGCGATGGTAGTACAACTATTCTCAATTGCCCATCGCACTTCGTCATTAACTGCTCCGTTGCCGTTGTTATCCTCAGCAACGCTCAAAACCAGGGCAGCCACGCCTGACACATGGGCGCCGGCCGACGAGGTGCCAGTCTTGTAGCCATATTGATTCCGGGGCAATTCAGAGTAGATGTTAAACCCCGGAGCAGCCACATCCACCCAATTGCCATAGCTGGACAACAGAGCTAGGGAATTATCTTCAGTGGTGCCGGCTACCGCAAGGCAGTTGACATAATATGCCGGATAGGAAGGCTCCGACCCACCTTTGTTGCCCGCCGCTGTTACAAGTATTGCTCCCTGGCTCCACGCATAGCTCACCGCTTCTTCCAACTCTGGCGCCGCTGCCATGGCCAGGCTTATGTTAATGACTTCGGCTCCCCGGTCCACCGCCCAGACGATGCCGGCGGCTACCACGGACGGCTCGCATCTGCCCACATCGTCCGCTACCTTCACATTCATTAGCCGACATTCGGGGGCAATGGCGACAATGGTACCTGCCATATGGGTCCCATGCCCGTAAAGGTCGTCGCATGTCGGGCTATCGGTGAAATTGACCTCAGCCACCACCCTGTCAGCCAGGTCCTGGTTATCCTTGCTGATGCCCGTATCCAGCACAGCCACTACTACCGACTGGTCACCTCTGGTTATTTGCCAGGCCCGGGGTGCCTCGATCTTGGTTACCCCCCATCTTTCACCCAGATAGCCATCATCGAGAGAATAGGTTGCTTGTGCGGAAGAATCATAGGTCGAGGAATCGCCGTTAACGGCAGGCACTACAGGATAAACAGGCCAGTAACCATAGGCTGCCGCGCTTTCCCGGGCAAGCAAAACACCGTGTACCAGCCCGGCAATCAGTATTACCTCCACCAGCGTCAGGGCGATGAATAGATATTTTAGCTTCCTCAATTCGCATTATATATAGCAGCCACCTACTCGTGTGAGAATCACCCGTCGGTACCGATTCGGCCCACTTTACTTAGAATTTAGTAACGTGACTTCTTACCCAGGACCCATCGATGGGCAAGGACGTATGTCATTGCTAGGAGCAAGGCAACCAGGCAATTTCCGTAAAGTTGCTATTCGAGGTATGAAGGAATCCCTTCCTGCGTCCTGAGCAAAGCGAAGGGTCTTTTTGCATCACACCACGTCATTGCGGGCGACCTGCCAGCACGCCTTCGCTGACCCGCCCGACGCACAGCTATGGCTTGCCGCAGCGATGCGGCGGGCGGGAGCTTTGACGCAACCAGGCCAGGGCATCGCAGGCGGGAGCGTGGCAATCTCACGCTTTATCCACGAGATTGCTCCGACCGGCTTCGCCGGCCCCGCAATGACAGGGGTGGAGATGTTGCTCTGAGCCTCCCTTGTTCCATGTCATTCTGAGCGTAGCGAAGAATCTCTTGAGGGGCGGGGCGTACTTTCTAACCAGTACGTATTGACTGGCCAGAGGGGCCATGCTAGCATTGAACGTAATACGTGAATGAAGAAGAGGCAGGGCAAAGGAAATACTGGTACCTGTCGTATCTTCTATCTGACTAGCAAATCAATGCCCCCCCCAGAAGTACTGGAAAAAGCGAGGGATTTGGCCTTGTTTTGCGACTATATATATACCTAACGTAATATGACAAA
>JBKHJJ010000004.1:0-23445 GCA_046538185.1 Dehalococcoidia bacterium | reverse complement strand
GCCTTGGCAGAGCGCAACATCTGGGGGACAAATATCAGGCCGCTGGAAAACCTATCGCCCACTTCATTCATGGTAGCGATAAGCCCGTTATCGAGGATATCTTGAGCGACTATGCCTGCGTCCAACGCGCGCCGCGTCTCCGATACCGCTGTGTTGATGTCGCCCTTACTAATAGCTTCAGACAAGGCCTTGAAATCGCTCACCTTTCTACCTCCTTACGCTCGTTCTTAACCAGGGTTTCGATTTGCCAGAATATCATGCACTGATGCGTCCACTTTGGTAGGCATCTATGAAGTCTGTGCAGTATTCGTCCCTGCCGAGGAGCATTTGCACCGTTAGTAACGTAGCCATGAGTTGCTTGTCGGTTGGATCCAGAATGACCGCAGACAGTCCGTAGCTAATACAAAGAGCCAGGAAGTTGCGGTTAATTAGACGGCGTTGGGGCAGGCCGAAAGAAATATTGGAAAGCCCGCAGATCGTGTTTACGCCTGGGAAATCGTCCATTATTCTTCTGATTGCCCCGAGAGCGGCAATTCCCATGTTGGTATTCACAGAAACGGGGTGTATGAGCGGGTCTACATAAATCCTCTCGCGGGGGAACCCCTCGCTGGTGAGTCTATTGATAAGTTCGGAGCCGACCTCAACCCTTTCCTCTAAGGTGATGGGCATTGCGGTCCTGGCCATACACAGGGCGATTACGGAGCAGGGCTGACGGGTGATCACCGGCAGAAGTAGACGAAGGCGATCCTCTTCCAGGGAGATAGAATTGACCATCGGCTCTCCCTTGTGGACCTTCATGGCTTCGGCCAGGGCCTGGGAATTGGGGCTATCCAGGCACAGGGGCAGGTCAACTTCCTTTTGTACCGTCTCTGTGAGCCAGCACAGGCAGTCAACTTCCTGCTCGAGGAAAGTCCCGGCGTTGACATCAATATAATGAGCCCCAGCCTCAGTTTGCTCGCGAGCCAGCGCGGCAATGAATGCGGCATCCCGGTTCCTGACCGCGTCTTCGACACTTTTTCGGCTGGTATTGATCTTCTCGCCGACGATGACCAAAATTAACCTCTTCTTCAGTAAGCTGAAACCAGCAGCCAGTCATTTGGCTGTATTCAGTTTACCCCTGTCAAGTAGGGGAAAAGAAATATTGACATTAATTGTAGCAATGCAGAGTGGTAACGCGCAATGACAACCGACAGTGAGATGAATGTTCCTTTACAAGCAATCTCTCATACTACAGGTTTTCTGTTTTTGAACGCGAGTTGACTTGCCTGGTTGACATAGGTTAGAATCTGCCGTCCGGGTATGAAAGTCGCTGTTAGTGGCAAGGGGGGAGTAGGCAAGACAATGTTGGTGTCCCTCCTTTCTACTATATTCAGCGCATTCGGATATTCTGTTCTGGCCATAGATGCGGACCCCAATGCTACCCTGGCAGCTTCTCTCGGCTTTCCCAACCCTGAGAGGATCACCCCAATATCCGAGATGGGAGACCTGATTGAAGAAAGGACGGGGGCACGTCCTGGCCAGGCATCACCGTACTTCAAATTGAATCCCAAAGTCGATGATATACCGGAGAAATACTGGGTGGAGCACGGTGGGATCAAACTAATGGTGATGGGGCGGTTGAAGAAGGGGGGCACTGGTTGTTATTGTCCCGAAAATGCCTTGCTGGAAGCTTTGGTCGCTCACATACTCCTGCGCAGAGATGAAGTAGTCATAATGGATATGGAGGCTGGGGTAGAGCATTTCGGGCGGGCGACGGCGAAGGCGGTGGACGAGTTGATAGTAGTGGTGGAACCGGGCAGGGCAAGCGTGGAGACGGCCTTCAGGATAAGAGAGTTGGCAAAGGATATAGGTCTAACAAAGGTGAAGGTGGTGGCCAACAAGATTCGAAGTGACCGCGATAGGGACTATCTTGTTGGTGCGATGTCAGACTTCGAGTTTCTAGGCTTTCTTCCGTACGACCCGAGTGTGGTAGAAGCTGGCCTTGGCAATTTCCCTCTTAGCAATGCAAGTTCAGTGGTCATCGACCGTGTGAAAGACATCGCGGCACGGCTTGGTGCCGTTAAGTCGGAGACTACTGGTAAATCAACGGACTGACATATAGGAAAGGAGGTTTAGATGACGGCAAAGATAATTTCTGGAACCGAAGTAGCGCAAGAGATCCGGACTGAGTTGACGGAGCGGGTATCTAAGCTCAGGGGACGGGGCGTAACGCCCGGGCTGGTCATGATTCGTGTGGGGGAAGACCCCGCGTCAGTGTCTTACGTCTCAGGCAAAGAGAAGGCGGCGGAGGAGATAGGTGTATGGTCGCAGACCATCGTTTTGGCTGAAAACGCTTCGGAAGAGGAACTCCTCTCGAAAGTAGAGGAAATGAACAAGGCAGAGCATGTTGATGGCATATTGGTGCAGTTGCCATTGCCAAAACAAATTGATGCGGACAAAGTGCTGAATCTCATCGATCCGGCTAAAGATGTGGATGGTTTCCACCCCGTCAACGTGGGTAAGATGCTTATCGGAGACCCGTATTTCATGCCCTGCACACCCCACGGTGCTGTGGAGCTAATGGTTCGTAGCGGCAATCGCCCGGAAGGCAAGCATGTTGTTATATGCGGCCGAAGCAATATAGTAGGCAAGCCTCTTATGGCCATGCTGGTGCAGAAAAACAAGCGCGCCAATGCCACTGTAACCGTCGTCCACACCGGTACGAAGAACATGGCCGAAATAACAAGACAGGCCGATATCCTGGTGGCTGCAATGGGAGTTCCGGAAGTCATCAAAGCAGACATGGTGAAGGAAGGGGCGGTCGTTATTGATGTCGGGGTGAACCGGGTAGGATGGAAGCCCAGCAAGAAGGACCCCACTAAGCAGGTCCCCGACCTCCGGGGCGATGTGGAGTTTGAGACTGTCAAAGAGAAAGCCGGCGCTATTACCCCTGTGCCCGGAGGGGTAGGGCCAATGACCATCACCATGCTTATGGTCAATACGGTGGTGGCAGCTGAGCGCAGAGCTGAGCGCATGGGCAAATAAGAGATTGCAGAATGATATAAAAGAAAGGAGGTTATCATGGCTTACGATGCGACAAAACTAAAGGACTGGCAGATTTCGGAAGCTGCTGAAGAAAACATGCCGACCCCCGATGATTGGCGGGAAAGACTAAACCTGCAAAAGGATGAAATCATTCCCTACGGGAGACTGTGCAGGGTCGATTTCCTGAAGGTCATCGACCGTCTCAAAAGCAGGCCCGATGGCAAGTACATCGAGGTAACTGCGATAACGCCCACACCACTGGGAGAAGGCAAGACAACGACCACTATGGGCATCCTGGAGGGTATGGGCAAGCGAGGTTGGAATGTAGGTGGTTGTATACGTCAGCCCTCAGGTGGTCCGAGCATGAATATCAAGGGTACCGCCGCCGGCGGTGGCAATGCGCTCCTTATTCCCATGACCGAATTCTCTCTGGGCCTTACCGGCGACATTAACGACATAATGAATGCCCATAATCTGGCCATGGTGGCGCTTACTTCCAGAATGCAGCATGAGCGCAACTATAACGATGAAGAACTGGCCAAGCGCAGCAGAATGCGCCGACTCAACGTTGACCCTACCAAGGTAGAGATGGGCTGGATCCTGGACTTCTGCGCGCAGAGTCTCAGGAACATCGTAATAGGCCTCGGCGGCCGCATGGACGGCTACACCATGCAGTCCAGGTTTGGCATCGCTGTGAGTTCCGAGCTTATGGCTATGCTATCTATTGTCACAGACCTGGCAGACCTGCGCAGAAGAATGGACGAGATTACGGTGGCTTATGACAGGGAAGGCAAGGCTATTACTACTGGCGACCTGGAGGTGGGGGGTGCCATGACTGCATGGATGCGCAACACCATCAATCCCACGTTGATGTGCACGGCAGAGTACCAGCCCTGTCTGGTGCATGCTGGACCCTTTGCCAACATCGCTGTGGGGCAGTCTTCGGTGATCGGCGATCGCATTGGGTTGAAGATGTTTGATTACCATGTTACCGAGAGTGGCTTTGCAGCCGACATTGGATTCGAAAAGTTCTGGAACGTGAAATGCCGAGCCAGCGGTCTCAAGCCACACGTGTCAGTGCTCACTACCACGATCAGGGCACTGAAGATGCATGGCGGCGGCCCCAAAGTAGTGGCTGGCCTGCCCCTGCCCGAATCCTACACCAAGGAGGATTTGGGCTTGTTGGAGAAGGGCCTTCCCAATATGCTGCACCACATCAACACCATCAGAACCGCAGGCATCAACCCGGTGGTCTGTATCAACGCTTTCCACACCGATACCCAGGCGGAGATTGCTATGGTGCGAAAGGCAGCGGAAGCAGCGGGAGCGCGTTGTGCCCTCAGCGAGCACTGGCTCAAGGGTGGCGAAGGTGCTCTGGAACTGGCAGATACAGTTAAGGAAGCCTGTGAAGAGAAGAATGACTTCAAATTCCTTTACCCAGAGGAAATGAAGCTGCGAGAGCGAGTGGACAAGATTGCCAAAGTGGTCTATGGAGCTGACGGAGTGGCGTGGAGTCCCGAAGCTGAGGCTAAGGCCAAGATGTTTGAGAGTGACCCTAAATACAACGAATACGCCACCATGATGGTGAAGACTCATCTGAGCCTGACGCACGACCCGACCCTCAAGGGTGTCCCCAAGGGTTGGACCCTGCCGATTCGCGATGTATTGATCTACTCCGGGGCGAAGTTCCTGTGCCCCTGCGCAGGCACAATCAGCCTGATGCCGGGCACCAGCTCCGATCCGGCCTTTAGACGGGTGGATGTCGATACGAAGACGGGTAAGGTACAGGGGCTCTTCTAAAGAATGATAGTCTGGTCCGGGCAGACGAGTTCTGCCCGGACAATTTCTGTCCCTCGCGGAGAGAATAAGGGGGAATATACTGGGAAAAGCCAAATCTGTTTCTTTAACAATCGACGGGAAGATGGTGAGGGCTGCCCCGGGCGGGAAAGTCCTGTGGGCAGCTCTGGATAATGGCATCTACATACCTAACCTTTGCGCTATAAGAGAAAACCGCGAGCCGTTTGCTGCTTGTCGTCTTTGTTTTGTGGAGATAGAAGGCAAAGATTCGCCGGTGACGGCCTGCACCACGCCTGTATCCGAAGGCATGGTGGTCAACACCAGAGGGGCGAAGGCATTAAGGATAGCCCGCACCGCATTGGAATTACTCCTGGCCAGTCATCCCATAGATTGCGCCCATTGTCCTAAAAGTGGTTCTTGCGAACTTCAGAAAATAGCCAAGCATCTGGGTGTGAAGCTCAACACAAAGAGGTTCAGGAAAATCCTGCCTGACCTACCCGTGGATTCCAGCAGCCCCCTGTTTATTTACGACCCCAACAAGTGCGTTCTCTGCGGTAGATGCGTTTGGGTATGTAAGGAAAAAATGGGCAGAGGAGCCATTGGTTTCGCTTACCGCGGGTTCCGGAGGATAGTCACCACCTTTGGAGATGAGCCTGTGGGAAGGTCTATTTGTAGCGACTGTACCGAGTGTGTTGCTGTTTGTCCTGTTGGTGCTTTGGTGTTTCGAGAACCTGCATCAAGCTCTTGATGACTTAGTCCATCTCCGCCCAGTTTCTGCCCAGCTTGGTATCCACTTTCAAGGGCACACGGAGTTCAACCGCCCCGGTCATAAGCTCAGGGACCAGGGATTTCATTTCCTCCACTTCGTTCTCGGGTACCTCGAAGAGCAAATCATCGTGTACCTGTAACAGCATCTTGCTCTTAAGGTTGCGTCTCTGCATTTCCCGATGTAAGTCTATCATAGCGACTTTGATGATGTCGGCGGAGGTGCCCTGCACCGGGGCATTTATGGCCATACGCTCAGCAGCCTCCCTGACCACCCGGTTTGAGGAGTTGATTTCAGGCAGGGACCGCCTCCTCCCAAACGCCGTCTGCACGTAGCCCAGCTTTCGGGCCTGCTCCTTTGTTGCCTCAAGATATTCCTTTACCTTGGGATATTTTTGAAAGTACAGGGTGATAAACTGGGAGGCCTCCTCCCGGCTGAAGCTCGTAGCTTGCTCGAGCCCGTAATCGCTCATCCCGTAAACAATCCCAAAATTGACCGTCTTGGCATTTCGGCGCATCTCAGGGGTCACCTTACCTATGGGGATGCCGAAGATGTTGGAGGCCGTCAGGGCGTGGATATCTTCGTCCTCGGCAAAGGATACGATCAGGCCCGGGTCTTGAGACAAATGTGCCAGGGCTCTTAGATCGATCTGCGAGTAGTCGGTGCTAAGGAGGTATGTTCCGGTGGGAGCGATGATGGCTTTCCTTATTTTTCTCCCTATCTCCCCCCTTATCGGTATGTTCTGCAGGTTGGGATCGCTGGAGGAGAGCCGGCCCGTGGCTGTGCCGGTCTGATTGAAACTGGTGTGCAGCCTCCCTGTCCTGGGGTTAACAAGCAATGGTAGAACATCAACATAGGTTGACTTGAGCTTGCTGAGCTGACGATACTTCAATATAAGTTCGATTACGGGATGGGTGCCCCTCAATGCCTCCATGACCGAGGCTTCGGTGGAGTAGCCGGTCTTGGTTCTGCGGGACTGGGGTAGACTGAGATCCCCAAAAAGCACCTTGCCTAACTGCTGTGGCGAATTGATATTGAATTGATGCCCGACACTGCTGTAGATATCCTTCTCTAATTTCAGCAGCTGCTGACCCAGTTCTAGAGACATCTTACGGAGCAGTCCGGTGTCCAGAAGAATACCGTTGCTCTCCATGGCTACCAAAACCGGAATCAAAGCCATCTCTACCTCGGTGAAGAGATGCCACAGTCCCTGCTTGCGCAGTTCAGTTTCCAGACTCTCCTTCAGGCCCCAGACGGTGTTCACGCTGGTGCAGGCGTAATCGGCGGTCCGGTTCGCATCTAGCAGGGATAGTAAGGTTTGTTTTTTCCCAACGCCACATAGTTCAGCCGGGGTTGCTATCTCAGTGCCCAGTTTGTTGAAGGCCAGCGCTTTGAGCTCGAGGGCTTTTTCGCCAAGTAGATAGGCAGCGAGCATAGGATCGAAATTCAGGTTTTTGACTTCTATTCCGAGACTGGCCAGCGCCCCTACTATATGCTTGCCGTTATAGGCAATCTTGCCTATGCTGTCATCTTCCAAAACTGCTTTGAGACGGCCTGTGGCCTGGGTGAGCGGCACTTGCTGGGGTCGGTTCAACCCCTGGTGTCCCAAGGGTATATAGAAGGCCTTTTCCTGGACTGGTGATATCGCTATACCTACTAAGTCGGCCATCGCGGCCTTTTCGCCCGTGGTTTCGATGTCGATGGCCAGTCGCTGTGCCGTTTTGACTTCGGCTATGAGCTCTTCCAAGGCTGTCTCGGTGTTCACCATGTGGCAATTGGCCTGAGAGGGCTTGGTTCCCTCGCCCTGTATTTGAGGTAGGCGGGAGAGCAATCTGTTGAACTGAAGCTCCTGGAAAAGCTTGACAACCTGGTCCCGGTCATAGTGGCTTACCTGGCAGGTTTCCAGGTCCAGCTTGACAGGAACATCCTTGACTATTGTGGACAGTTCCTTATTCCGGAAAGCCTCAGTGCGATATTCACGCAGGGTGTCCTGTAACTTGCTCGGCGTTATATCATCAAGATGGTCATAGACGCCTTCGAGGCTGCCATACTGCTGTAGCAGCTTGGTGGCCGTTTTGGGACCAAGACCGGGCAGGCCAGGTATATTGTCCGAGACATCACCGACCAGTGCCTTAAGGTCGGCGAGCTGTCCAGGTTTGACGCCATATTTTTGCTCTACTGCTTCCTCGTCGTAAAGTATGGTATCTGTGAAGGTTCGTCTGGGAGCCATGGTCTTCACCCGTGGCAAAACAGCCTGCAGCATATCGTTATCCCCGGTAACGATGATGCTTTCGATACCCTGTTCGTCAGCCTGCTTGCTCAGGGTGCCCAGGACATCATCGGCCTCGAAGCCGTCGATTTCAAAGACGGGAATACAGAAAGCCTCTACCAGTTGATGGACCTTCTTAATCTGGCTTCTCAGTTCCTCAGGGGCGGCCGGACGCTGCGCTTTGTATTCCTCGAACATTTCATGCCTGAAGGTCGGCGTAGGACGGTCGAAGGCGACAGCCCAATGAGTGGGCTTGAAATCAGCAAATACTTTGAGCAGAGTACTGGCAAAGCCATAGACGGCATTCACCAGCTCCCCGCTTTTGGGTTGGGTTAGCGGAGGCAGGGCGTGAAACGCCCGATGCACCAGGGCATTACCGTCGAATAGTAGCAGAAGCGGTTCCTTCTCCTTTGCCACAGAGCTATTATACTATGGCGCCGCCCAAACCCCGAAAATATCAAAGCCCGATGCGAAAGCCAGATGCTTTCGTGTACCAGGTAGCAAGCTTCTTGAAACTAAGATGTGTAAATGATAGTGATATAATACCTACAAGCGTATGCAATGTCCCGGGGAATGAGACCTGCACATATACCGAGATAGCTTGCATCGATGGTGCTAGTTTTGGACGCGACATGATTATCAAGGATTTCTTTTTTGTTCACACAACTCTGCTGATACAGCCACATTACTGAGATTCGGCAATTCTCCTCATATCGCTTGGTTTTTATCGAATTCAATCTGTAGAGGTGCAAAATGAGCCAGGATAGAACGACCAAACAGATGGTAACTGAGGGGTTAAAGACTCAGCGAGACAGGCCTGTCTACAATGCAGATACCATTGATCGAATATCCAGGGAATTCAAACAATGGAAGAATTCCGCTGTATCGATTGAAGACAGAAAGCACTATCACATAAAGCCAAATCTATTGTTAGGCACAGATCTGCCCAGAGGATTAGTCTACACTCCAATCGATACCAAACTCCTGGATTATGGTGAAGATCTGGGCCTTCCGGGTAAGCATCCTTATACCAGGGGCATTCATTCGAATATGTACAGAGGACGTAGATTTACTATCCGTCAACTTTCAGGTTTTGCCGGTCCGGAAGATACTAACGAAAGAATCAAGTTTCTGTTAGATAAGGGCGCAACAGGTTTGAACATCGTTTTCGACATTCCAACCATCCAGGAGTACGATTCGGATTCTCCCAGAGCTCGGGGGCAGGTTGGTATGGGAGGGGTTGCCGTTGATTCTGTGAACGACATGGAGCTACTGTTCAAAGATGTTCCCATAGATAAGATGAGCGTCTCCCTTGTTACACATTATCCAACGAATACGGCGATACTATTCGCCATGTATTTGGTGATGGTGGAAAGGAGGGGGGTCCCGTGGGAGAAGCTCAGGGGGTCGGTACAAAATGATATGGTAATGGAAGAAGTTGTACGAGGTGGGCTTGAGTTCATCCCCCCCAGGGAATGTTTCAGGACTCAATGTGACAACATATCATTTATCAGGACACATGTCCCAAAATGGAATTGCATCACATATAACGGATATAACCTGCGGGAAGCTGGGACTTCAGCTGTGACAGAGACAGCCGTAGCGATGGCAAATGCTATTGAGACGCTCAAGGAGTTAGTTTCAAGAGGGCACGGCGTAGAGTGGACAGCGGAGAGGATTAGTTTCTTCTGGGATGTTGCCAGCGACTTTTTTGTTGAGATCGCCCGTCTGCGCGCAGCAAGAAGATTGTGGTATCGAATAATGAAATACAGGTTCGGGGCCGAAGATGATAGAGCGACGTTGATGAGATGCCATGTGCAAACATCTGGATTGAGCTTGACCAGTGAAGAACCAATGAACAATATTGTGAGAGCTGCTTATCAGGCGCTAGCTGCGGTCCTTGGAGGAACCCAATCCCTGCATGTCAGTTCATACGACGAGGCCTATTCAGTGCCGACGGAGGCTGCTTCAGTTGTATCTGTCAGGACCCAGCAGATCATCCAGGAAGAAACAGCAATACCTGCTGTGGTTGACCCTCTTGGTGGATCTTTCTATATTGAATCTCTAACTGAAGAACTGGAGAAAAGGATACTCGACGAGATTGATGCGATAGAGGAAATGGGTGGTATTGTTGAAACAATCAGCAAAGGTTGGTTGCATAGAAAGATAGCAGAGTACGCTCATAACGAAAACAAGATGAAAGAGGAATCAGCGATAAAGCTAGTCGCCCATAATTACCATAAGCTGGATGGGAGAGGGGTGGCACCTGACGTTTTTCGCTACATAAGCGGTGTGGAAGATAGACAAAGGAAGAAAATTGAAGAGTTGAAACAGCGTAGGGACAGTGCCGCTGTGAAAAAGAGATTGGAAGAATTGCGGCAGGCTTGTTTAGAGCATGAAAATGTGTTTTCGTATTGTATTGAAGCCTCGCGGGCGGATGCAACAGAAGGAGAAATCGCGCAGGTGTTTCGGGAAACATTCGGATTGTGGCATCCACCAGTGAATTGGTAGAGGAGAGCATGTAGTATGCAAGGTGATAGTATGAAAGTTGTCATCGCTACACTTGGATTAGAAGTGCATTGGAGAGGAGCGGTTACGGTTGCCCAGATGTTGCGCGAATTCGGTGTAGGGGTGGTCTATATTGGCAATGCTTTCCCCGAGGAAATTATCGAAGCTGCTATTCGAGAAGATGTGATAGCTGTTGGTGTCAGCAGCCTATCAGGCGGACATTTAGTGTTGGGGAGCGATCTAATACACCTGGCTCATAAGAAAAACATCAAAGATAAGGTCGTTTTTGTGATCGGCGGTGTGTTTCCTCCAGGTGATTACGATGAATTGATGAAGTTAGGGTTTGATGGTGTTTTCGGCTCCGATGCAACGGGAGAAGACATATATAACTTTCTCAAAAAAGGAGTGAACGCAAAACTAGATGGTTCGGCTGGTAATTCGATTGCTTAGCAGCATTACATTCGTTTCAATCAAATTTCTCGCCTCATGATTTGGGTGTTCCCAGATATCTGGGGGTCCTTTCCATATATTTTCGATAGGCATCGCCATATTTCTCAAGGCAGTAGCGTTCCTCTTCAACTGCCGCAGTTCTTATCGAGACTGACTGTAGTATGAATATCAACAGGAAGACCCACGAGGCCGAAGCGATGCCGACGCTTAGATATATCAATATTGATCCCAAATACATGGGGTGTCTCGAATAATGATATATCCCCTTCTTGATCGGCGCATCCATAGGTGCCGTAGCAAAGCTAAGTATAGCAGCTGTGAGTACTACCAGGCCCGCTGAGAAAATGCCAAGACCGGCATAGAACCACGCCGTGCCCAATTTGAGTGGCAAGAAGATGGAGTAGGCGAGAGCCATAGCCTCTACCGTCATGGATACATAGCTGACTAACCTGTACTGGCGGCTAGTTCTCATTTCAGAAGGTATGCCCGACGCTCTCCGGTAGACATCTGGCCCGGCAAGCCTTACTGCGAGCGTAGCGATCCAGGGCCAGATCATGAAGATCCAGCCGTTCCAGATACCTATTTCAAGAGCAGGAATGAGTGACACAGTCCGCCTGCTGGGATTATTGTTGAGCTACAGAAATATGTCAATACCTCTGTGCCGTCATTGACAATGTCGCCATACAGAGACGATAATTACACGAATATCCCGAGAGCAATTTGATGTCAAGAAAGCTAACGGTAATCCCCGAACAGTGTTCCGGTTGCAGGATCTGTGAAATCGTATGTGCTATCAAACATTTCGGAGTGAACAATCCCAAGAAGGCGGCCATAAGAGTTCTGACCACGTACCCCCAGCCGGTCGTGAGGATGCCCATTGTGTGCAGCCAGTGTAAGGTCCCCACATGTGCGCAGGTGTGCCCTACCGACAGCTTGCGATGGCTTGATGGTGTTGTGCAACTGGACAAAGAAAACTGTACTTCCTGCTACAAGTGCGTGGAAGCCTGTCCCTTTGGAGCAATATACATACATGAAGACTATGACCTGCCCATCAAGTGTGATATGTGCGGGGGAGACCCAGAGTGTGTCAGGAAGTGTCCCACGGGAGCACTCAGGCTCATACCGGAGGCTGCCCTGGGCGAAGCCAGGCGTCTCAACAACGTCCTGAGCTACACTCAGATGAAGGAAATTGAGTTCTTTGAGAAGGGCGAAAAGAAGGTCATCCGCTATGCCGAGGTAGGGAAAGAAGAACTATGAGCGTAAAGAGCGGCTATTTCAGGCGGCACCTGCACGTAGACCTGAGCAGGGGCGTTGCCGAGCGCCGAACCCTTAAGGAAGCCTTCCTCGAGAGCTACATAGGGGGGCGTGGCTTCGGTGCAAAATTGGTGTGGGACAACCTGAGGAAGCATGATTTCAGGATAGACCCACTTGGCCCTGAGAATATTCTGGTCGTGGCACCGGGACCTCTGACCGGGACTTACCTGCCCTCTTCGGGAAAGAACTCCTTCATCGCTATCTCGCCGGCTACGGGGCTCTATGGTGATTCTTCGATGGGCGGTGGCTTCGGTACCGAGTTACGGCAAACAGGAATCGATGTTCTATCTGTTGAAGGCAAGGCGCCGGAGCTATCTGTTCTATTTGTTGACAGTGGTGAAACCACAATTCTTGCGATGCCTGAACTCAAAGGGAAGAGCTGCCTGGAGACCGAGGGGTTGATCAAAGAGCGGCTGGGCACTCATGCTGTCCATATTGCTACCATAGGTTTGGGGGGCGAAAACGTGGTCAGGTTTGCATGTGTCAACGCCGACTGGAGCCGCAATGCCGGCAGGGCCGGGATGGGTGCAATCATGGGGGCAAAGAATCTCAAGGCAATTGCCGTTCGCGGGCATGCGGACCTTCCTGTTTATGATTTGCCGGGGCTGATGGCGGAAGCTGACCAGGCTTTCAAGTATATGCAGGAACACAAATACTTCAAGCTCTGGCAGCAGCAAGGGTTGATGAACGTCATTGATTATGCCAATGAGAAGGGTATACTGCCGGCGTACAATTTCAAGGATAGCGTTTTCGCCAAGCACGACCAGATCAACGGCACGACAATGGTCGACCGATATAAGATAGGAGATAGTGCATGCTTCTGCTGTCCCATGTGTTGCGGCAACATCTGCCTTGTTAAGAGTGGGGAGTACACGGGTACGGTCGTTGAAGGGCCGGAATATGAGACCTGTGCCATGCTGGGATCAAACTTGGGGCTCGAAAACTTTGCAGCGATACTTTCTGCAGCCCGACTGTGTGACGAACTCGGCATTGATACAATTTCCACCGGTAACATCGTGGGGGCTACGATAGAGGGGTACGAAAAGGGTATTCTGTCGCTCAGCGACCTTGATGGCGAGGAAATTGCCTGGGGAGATGAGAGTGCCATCCTGAGGTTGATACAGAAAATCGCCAGCCGGGAGGGTATCGGCGACATCCTTGCTGATGGCTCGCATCGTATTATTGGGAAATGGCCGGAAATGGACAAAATCATCCTCCAGGTCAAGGGCCTTGAGCAGTCGGCCTACGACAGCCGACCCAGCATCTCGATGGGCCTGGCCTATGCCACTTCTGACATAGGCGCGCACCATACGCGGGCCTGGACCGTTGCCAAGGAGATGGAAGAGGGCCAGAACTGGACTGATGACGAAAAGGTTGACATCGTGATATATCATCAAACGGTGCGCCCCTTATTTGACATGCTCGGTGTGTGCCGATTACCCTGGATTGAGCTTGGGCTGAGCGAGCAGCACTATGCAAACTTCTACAAGTATGTTACCGGAAACGAAGCGCCCCTTGACCATCTTCTGAAGCTCTCCAATGATATATACGACCTGACAAGGCTGATAAACTGTCGTCTCGGCATGACCCGCAAAGACGACAAACTCCCCTATAAGGTTTGGGCTAATCCTCCTCTCACGGGTCCAAATGCGGGCCGGGTGATCGACCGGGGGGATTTTGAGAAGCTCCTTTCGTTGTACTGTAGAAAGCGCGGTTGGGATGAGAATGGCGTTCCTCCAGCTGAGTTAGCAGAGAAGTTCTCAGACTAGCTGCCCGTCCCGCTTCGAACCTACCGAGGTGATGGCTGCCTGCTTCAGCCACGTAGTTAGTGCTAGAATAGATACTCTCTAGGCCGTTTGGCCATGTCGGTTGCCTTTGTTCTGGACAACCTATGGAAAACAAGTTCATTGCAGACAACAATGTTGGTAAGCTTGCTCGATGGTTAAGACTGATCGGCTACGACACTCTACTGTTTAGGCAGAAAGACGACAACGGAATGATTAGCGCCGCGCTTAATGAAGATAGGGTAATCTTGACTAAGGATGCCGAATTCATGAAACGACGCTTGGTGACGAGTGGCAAACTGAAGGCTATACTCATCGAAACAGATGACCCCAGAGATCAAGCAAAAGCAGTGGCCGACGCTTTGGATCTGGACTATCATTTCAAGCCCTTTTCGCTTTGCCTGGAATGTAATCGAGCGCTAGTGCCGCGGAGCAGAGAAGAGGTGCAAAGCCTGGTTCCGCCTCATGTCTTTCAAACCCAGACTCAATACACCCAGTGTCCTACCTGCCATCGTGTCTATTGGCCGGGCACGCATTGGCAGGCAATGGTCAAGAAATTACAGGACTTGCAACGGGAGAGCGGCACAGACCATACCACTGGCTAGTACCTGTTTTCTGGCCCAAAGCTTCGATGGTAGCACAGATTAGGTAGTAGTGGTATACTCAACCCCCAAAGCCGGGAGATAAGGGCAAGAGCAACCGCCTATGTTGTTAGCAATTGATATCGGGAACACCAACATTAAGCTGGGCATATTTGATGGCGATAGGCTGAAAGCTACCTGGAACCTGGCTACTGACATCAACCGCACTGCAGATGAATATAGCGGGATACTGTTCACTCTCATGGAGAGAGAAAAAGTCTCGCGTGCGAAGGTCACAGGAGCAGCATTATGTGGTGTGGTGCCCCCGTTGTTGCACACATTCACGGAACTATGTGGGAAATATCTTAATAGTGAGCCCCTGGTGGTGGAAGCGGGCGTTAAGACAGGTATGCGGATCCGTCTGGACAATCCTCGTGAGGTCGGCACCGACCGCGTGGTCAATGCTGTGGCTGCTCAGAACCTCTATGGGAAGCCATTAATAATCATTGACCTGGGGACTGCTACTACCTTCGACGTTGTGTCGAAGGACGGTGACTATCTCGGTGGAGCTATCGCCCCGGGCATTAACATAGCCAGTGAAGCATTATTCACCCGCACTGCTGTACTGCCTAGAATAGAGATGATCCGTCCTAAGCAAGTCATAGGTAGGAATACTGTGTCTGCCATGCAATCGGGCATAATATTTGGCTACATCGACCTTATCGAGGGCATGATCAGGCGGATAGAGCAGGAACTGGGAGCTGAGGTCAAAGTGGTGGCAACTGGCGGCCAGGCTTACCCCTTTGCCGAACAAATAGCAGCTATTGATGTAATAAACCCTAATCTAACCTTAACCGGATTGCGGCTCATCTATGAAATGAATAGGGAGCAGTAGTAATGCTTGGCAATAAGGCCATAGTTTTGGGAGTAACGGGGGGCATTGCTGCCTACAAAGCAGCAGAGATCGCCAGTCAGCTAATCCAGGTGGGGGCGAAGGTGAATGTAGTTATGACGGAAGAAGCCACCCAGTTCGTGACGCCTATTACCTTCCGTGCTCTCACCGGTGGTCCAGTGGTTACCGAGATGTTTGACCTGACTTCGGAATTCAGCATTGAACATGTTGCCCTGGCCAAGGCTGCAGATATAGTAGTGATTGCGCCTGCTACAGCCAATATCATTGCCAAACTGGCTGCCGGCATTGCCGATGATATGCTGTGCTGCACGGTGCTGGCTACCAGGGCACCCGTGCTTATTGCTCCGGCTATGGAAAGCAATATGTACAGCAATCCGATCACCCAGGACAACCTGGCCAAACTGAAGGCTCGCGGCTTCACCATTGTTGGCCCGGCCACGGGCCGGTTAGCTTCCGGTGCAGAAGGTTTGGGGCGACTCGCTGACATCAGTGACATCATGGGCAGCATCTGTCAGTTACTGGGGAGTGGTGGAGATTTTGCCGGTAAACATGTCCTGGTTACGGCGGGCGGTACTCAGGAGCCTATTGACCCGGTTCGCTACATCGGCAACCGCTCGTCGGGGAAGATGGGCTATGCGCTGGCCGAGGCAGCACGTGACCGGGGAGCCAAAGTGACATTGGTTACAGTACCCGGTACGTTGCCCGAGCCCGTGGGAATTGCTGTGGTCAAGGTCAACACAGCCGAGGAAATGTATTACGCCGTACAGAACTTGGCTGCGCAGGCTGACGCTCTGATTATGGCCGCAGCCGTAGCCGATTATCGCCCCAAGAGCGTAGCCAAAGAAAAGATTAAGAAGGGAGAGTTGGAGTTAACCCTGGAATTGGAACGTACGCGGGATATCTTAGGCAGTGTCAAGGGAGATTTCATTAGGGTAGGCTTCGCTGCTGAGAGCAGTGACTTGCTGGGAAATGCCAGGCATAAGCTCCAACAGAAGAAGCTCGACCTGGTCGTGGCTAACGACATTACGGCTAGCGCCAGTGGATTTGGCGCTGACCTGAACCAGGTAACTATGGTTGACCGCGACGGTAAGATTGATAGCCTGCCTCTTAGGCCAAAACGAGAGGTAGCTGAGAGAATACTAGACAGGGTAACAGAGTTATTGGCTAGAAGTAGCACAAAGTGAAGCCAGAGAAAGAGGCAGGGGCGTGGGGGAAATATGACGTGTGGAGTGGGAGCATTTGCCTCTTGCCCGTTTTCAGTTCGTCGCTGATCTCGTGATCGCAATGATACGACATGACAAAGGAATACCCAAGGCCTTTGAGCCAGGTGGAGTAGAAAAGAAGTGGTATGATTTCTGGCTCAAGCAGGGTTACTTCACTCCTGTAATAGACCCCAATAGAAAGCCTTTTGTCATTATTATGCCGCCTACCAATGTTACCGGGGAACTCCACCTGGGGCATGCCCTGACCGCGACGCTGGAGGATATCATGGTGAGGTGGCACAGGATGAAGGGTGACCCCACCTTATGGCTACCAGGGACCGACCATGCCGGCATCGCTACACAAGTGGTTGTGGAGCAGCAACTAGCTAAGAAGGGGCAAACCAAGGAAGAGATAGGCAGAGAGAATTTCACCAAGTTGACCTGGGAGTGGGCCCACAAAAGCCAGACAGACATCAGACGGCAGCACCAACTCCTGGGGGCTTCTTGTGATTGGACCAGGGAGCGCTTCACTTTGGATGAAGGTCCCAGCAAGGCTGTCCGGACTGCTTTTGTACGTCTGTACGACAGGGGACTGGTCTATCGTGGGGAACGCATGATCAACTGGTGTCCCCGCTGTCAGACCGCCCTGTCCGACCTCGAGGTAGAGCACAAAGATATCATCGGACACCTTTACTATATTCGCTATCCTTTGAGTCGAAGGGAAGGCTTCGTCACTGTAGCTACTACCCGCCCGGAGACTTTCCTTGGCGACACAGCTGTGGCGGTTAACCCTGAAGATGAACGCTATAAGGACCTCATAGGCGAAAGCGTCACCCTCCCTATCATAGGAAAGGAAATACCCATAATGGGCGATGAGGCTGTTGACACTTCCTTCGGCACCGGAGCACTGAAGATAACTCCCGCCCATGACCCCACCGACCTGGAAGTAGCCCAGAGACACAATCTGCCGCTGGCAAATATCCTGAACACCGACGCTACAATGAATGAGAATGCAGGTCCTTACCGAGGACTGGAGAGATTTGCCTGTCGGGAGAGAGTGTTGGCTGACCTCGAAGACCAGGGGCTTCTGGAGAAGATCGAGCCCTATTCGCATTCAGTGGGACATTGTTGTCGTTGCCAGACGATGATTGAGCCCAGAGTCAGCCTGCAGTGGTTTGTGCGGACTCAGCCTTTAGCTGAGGCTGCTATCAAGGTTGTTAGAGAGGGCAGGGTCACGATAATGCCGGAACACTTCATCAAGATATATTTTGACTGGATGGAGAATATCAGGGACTGGTGCATCAGCCGGCAACTGTGGTGGGGGCATCGGATCCCCGTATGGTATTGCCAGGATTGTGGCAAGGTGACTGCCTCTATCGGCGAACCGGCGGCTTGTATGCATTGCGGTTCGAAACATGTCATTCAAGACCCTGATGTCCTTGACACCTGGTTTAGTTCAGCGCTATGGACGCATTCTACGCTTGGCTGGCCGGAGAACACTGATGATCTCCGTTATTTCTACCCCGGCTCGGTAATGGAAACCGGTTACGACATCCTTTTCTTCTGGGTCGCCAGGATGATTATGATGGGTCTGGAGGATACGGGCGAGATACCTTTTCACACCGTTTACCTGCACGGCCTGATTCGGGATGAAAGCGGAGAAAAAATGAGCAAACTGCGAGGGAATGTCATAAACCCCTCTGAGGCAATAGACCGTTACGGCGTTGATGCTCTGCGCTTTGCGCTTACTACCGGCAGTTCACCGGGCAACGACGTAAATGTGGGCACGGATAAATTGCAGGCTAGTCGTAACTTTGTCAACAAGTTATGGAACGCCACCAGATTTATCCTTCAGAGCCTCGATGCCGAAAGGGTGGAATCTGGGGCAGTCGAGCGTGTATCTGGACGGGTGCTTGATTCGCAGAGAATAGAAGATCAATGGATCGATAGCCAGCTCAACCGGCTTATCGGGAACGTCACTGAGCTAATGGAAGAGTTTCAATTCGGCGAAGCAGAGCAGCAGATTTACGATTTTGTCTGGTCGAAGTTTTGTGATTGGTATATTGAAATTGCCAAGGTACGTATTCGTACCCAGCTAATGCCATCACCTCTACCTTTCCTCGTCAATACATTGGAAAAATCACTGCGGCTCCTGCATCCTTTTATGCCTTTCATTACTGAGGAACTATGGCAGAACTTGAAGGAGAGCTTGCCTACCAAATATGAGATGCCAGCTTCCATAGTGGTAGCTCCGTATCCCCTGGCTGATGAGAAGTCCTTCGCTCCCGAAGCAGAGCGAGCGATGGATTCTGCAATAGAGATTATCCGTTCTATGCGTAATGTCCGGGCTCAACACAAGGTGAAGCCAGACAGGTGGATCGAAGCCCAGGTCTATGCTGGTGAACTCCTGTCAGCTCTCATCACTGAAGCAAACATGATAGAAACGCTGGCTAAAGTCCGGCCCTTAACAATACTCAGTCGCCAGGAAAGGAAACCCACCAAAGATAAAGCTCTGGTTCTAGTATTGAAAGAGGCTGAGGTAGTCGTGCCTTTAGCCGGCATGATAGACCGGTCTGCCGAAGAACAACGACTGCTTAAGAAGCGCGAGGAAATCAAGGCAAGGATTTCTCAGCTTGATGCCAGGCTCAGAGATGACGCTTTCTCAAGCAAAGCGCCAGCTCACGTTATCGAGAAGGAGAAACAGAAGCTTGCCGTGCTCGAGGATACATTGAATAGGCTGTGTCAAGAACTGTCTCAATTGAGCTCGCCATCGGGCGACAAATGATACCTATCAGCCTTCGGGAAGGATGAGCCCAGTAGCTTAGCTTTCTGGTTCAATATCTCATACAACTTGGTCAGGGCCTTCTTGGTGTCGCTGGCCACGCGGGATTTGTCTTTCATTTTCATACGGTATTTGAATAGCCAATAGGTGAATTCGTTCAACTGTCCCAGAGTAATGGACCTGCGGTGAGGATAACGTCTGTCTTTCCTGAACTGTTTCAGAAGGGCGAATTGAGTGGCCCCATAAATGCGCTCGTAAGCCTCGTCGACTGTTCCGTTATCGTTGTTTACCCCGAGAGCCCTCTTCTTCTTACGTATCTCCTCCGTCACGGCCAAAATCAGGAATCTTTCCACCAGAATGCCATAAAGGTAGTTTAGATAGGCCTGATACTTGGAGGCGCCAATCAGGTTCTTGAACTCGCCTCTGGACAGCGCTATCGGTGGCAGGTCAAAGAAGAGGAGATTGATTCGCTCCTCTTCCGGAATGAGTCCATCGAACTCTTCACATAACCTCTCCGCCAGGGCCAGCCAGTCGAACGCTTCTTTCTCCACAAGATAGTGATAGTGGCGCCCGTCATAATCCTCTTCAGGACTGCTCCATAGGCGAACGGCTTCCAGCAAGCCCACATACCAGTTCTTGCCTTCCGCAATAGTGCTTTTCAGCCTTTCAATTGCTTGAGTATCTCCAGTGGACACTCCAGCCACCTCCGCAGTAATTCTCGGAAATCGTATCATATTATAGCTTCACCAGCCTGAAGACTCAAACGGCAGGACTCGCTCCAGAGGCAAATTGACAGCGCGCGATTCCTTGAGCTAATATCTGATGTTTGTGGGGATCGATTTGGAGCCCAATGCGACGCTTTCCAAAGTAGCAGACGCCTTTCTCTCAAATCTGCCGCCTGAGGAACGGAGTGGAGTGCAGGCTGAGATATCCAAGTTTGTTAGATGGCTTGGCTCATCCAGGCAGGTGCAGGAGATTAGCCCTGTTGATGTGGCCAGCTACGGCGAACAGATTACCCCGTCGGCGGTCAAACCCCTCAGGTCTTTTCTCACGTACCTCCGGAAGAGAGGATTCATAACAACGAGTCTGGCTCCCCACCTCAGAGCACGAAAAGTCTCTCCAAAAGCAGGCGCCTCCTGGCATATCCCTCGGACTGGAGCTACTTTGACTGCAGAAGGCTATGCCAGATTACAGTCGGAATTGGCCAGTTTGAAAGACCAGCTTCCCGACGTTATTGAAGAGATGCAAAGAGCGGCGGCGGACAAGGACTTCTCGGAAAATGCTCCTCTGGCAGCAGCCCGGGAGCGCAAGGCACATCTGGAAGGAAGGATCAAAGAGTTAGAGGCAATGTTGAACCTGGCCAGCATAGCGGGGAAGAGCCAGGAAGTATCCAGGGCGAAATTTGGGGACACGGTGGTGCTCTGTGACTTGTCATCAGGCAAAGAGTTGAGCTATGACCTGGTTGATCCAAGGGAGGCAAATCCCGCCAGAGGCAAACTCTCTGTTACCTCCCCCCTGGGCAAGGTGGTCCTGGATAAAGAGAAAGGGCAAACGGTTGAAGTCATGGCTCCGGCTGGTACCTTCTGCTACCGTATTGAAGATATTGTGAGCGGAAATGAATAAGGGACCTCGATTCTGGCCCTGACCTTTGGCTCCCCCCTCGGTTCGTAGTTGTTTTTGTTCCTTCCGCCTTGTAGCAAAGTGGTCGGTCGTGTCCTACTCTATGGAACGCCGCAAAGAACCCGCGAGGTGGTTGGTGGTCATGTCTTGCTGTGCTCCGGCAATGACATACGGCAATGACATAATAGACAGCCTACAGATTTTGTCGATGCATCTGATGTGTGGCATAATGAATTGAGTCACTGGAACGGGAGGGATCGCATAGTGGTCTAGTGCGGGCGCCTGCTAAGCGCTTACTCCGAGTAATCGGGGTCGAGGGTTCGAATCCCTCTCCCTCCGCCGGTATGCTTCCTCAAAGGCCGGTCAGTTTCTTGCCTTCCTCCAGCAGTTCTCTTGCCCTTTCCAGACTCTCGGCTTCGGAGTATATGCGGACCAGGGGTTCCGTGCCGGAAAAGCGGATGAGCAGCCACGACTCATCGCCGAGGAAGAAGCGAAACCCTTCGGTAGTGTCCACTCTGGTTACCTTCGAACCGGCTATGGTATCCGGGGAGCTGGAGTTCAGTCGGTCCAGGATTGTGTTACGCTTAGCTGCGGGGATATGAAAATCTAAACGGTCGTAGTAGTGGGGTCCGACTTTGCTGTACAGGTAGTCCAGAAGCTGGGACGGCGTTTTTCCTGTTTGCGCCATGAAGTCGAGGAAGTAGAGCCCGGCTAGTATGGCATCCCTTTCCGGGACGTGACCACGAAAGCCGTAGCCGCCACTTTCCTCTCCCCCAATGATTGCGTTTTTCTCCATCATGAGGGGGGCTACATATTTGAAACCCACCCGTGTTTCATAGACAGGCACATTGAAGATTCTGCCTAGACGGGAAAGCATGGTGGTGGAAGTCAATGTCTTTATTATGGGGCCGCGCTCACCACGGACTTCTAGCAGATATAGGCAGAGCAAGGCAAAAGTTTGGTGCTGTGTCAGAAATTGCCCCTTTTCGTCTATGATGCCAATACGATCAGCATCACCGTCCGTGGCCATGCCTACGTCAGCCTTATTCTCAACGACCAACCGCGAGAGCTTGGTCAAGTTCTTGGCAATGGGCTCGGGTTGAATCTGAGGGAATGACGGATTTCGTTCAGCATTAATCTCGACGATTCCCAGTTTGCCATCCTGAAGGATTGTCTTGAAGTAGCCGATGCCAGCACCGTACATGGAGTCGACTATGATATTCAGTTTCTGGTGGCGCAGTTCATCTACCTGGACAAACTGACTGAGATGTTTATAGTAAGGAGGGGAAGGGTCCAGATAATCAACCAGACCTTTGTTCAGGGCCCTTTCCAGAGCGACTCTTTTCACACTCTTTCCGGACGTTTTTCCTTTACGGAAGCTGCCCCGGGTGAGCGAAGCAATATTTGCCTCTATTTGTGCGATGATGTCGCCGGGAGCGCTTGCCCCATCGCCTGATTTGTATTTGAATCCATTCCATGAAGCCGGATTGTGGCTGGCAGTTATCACAATACCCCCAGCGGAGCTGGTAGCCAGGACCGTGAAGCTGACCACAGGTGTAGGGGCTGGTTTGAGGCAGAGGCGGACTTTGATATCGTTGCCTGCTATCACCTCGGCAGCGGCGGCAGCAAAATCCTCTGAGGCAAAGCGGGTATCATAGCCGATGACCAGACCTTGTTTATCGAGTCCGTTTTGCTTCAGATATTCTGCTACGGCCTGAGCGCAGATACGCACATTGTCAAAGGTGAAGTCCTCGGCGATGACCCCTCGCCATCCGTCAGTGCCAAATCTAATTGGATTAGCCACTGCAGTTCACGCGTTCCACGCCTTCTTGCTCACATCCCACAGAAATGGAACCTACGCAATTGATTGCCTGACCTTTGCCCGCTGTGATTATCGTCCACATTAGCTGAAACGTCAAGTCGTCGCTATTCGGCATGCGCGACCTAGTTCGGATCATGAGACTGCCAAATGCATTCAAGTTTACCGTGGGAAACTGAGCCCTCATAAACTCCTGTTTCTAGCTCGCCGATTCCTGAAGCTTGTGCATGATGTTGGCGAAATGTTGTTATGTTATGGTATTATCGTCTAAGGGATGGTAATGGACAAGTTCTTCCCAAAGATATATTTGAGAGATTATGTAGAATATGTTAAGTTGTATTTAGCTTTTTGGGAAAACTAAATCACTACAGGCTATAGGAAAAGGAGCGCAAAGTGAGAGTACTCTTAGTTTATCCTCGGTACCCGGATACTTTCTGGAGTTTTAGACATGCCCTGAAATTCCTGTTCAAGAAGGCAACTTTTCCCCCTCTGGGCCTGTTGACCGTAGCTGCAATGCTTCCGGAGGAGTGGGAGAAGAAGCTTGTGGATCTGAATACGACAAACCTGACAGACAAGGACATCAAGTGGGCTGATTACGTGTTCATGAGTGCTATGG
>JBKHJJ010000095.1:0-5377 GCA_046538185.1 Dehalococcoidia bacterium | reverse complement strand
TCCAATCTCTGCATCAGAATAGATGCCCTGTCTGTGCTGCAGACAGCCAGGAAGGGCAAGCCGCAATAGGCTGCCTCTATGGCTGCTTCGCTGACGCCGTGAAGATAGTCGGGCTCGACACTTATGCGCTTTAGCGCCACCAGAGCTTCGGTACCCATTGCTCCGACCAGCCTGGTCTGCTTCACTTGCTTCTCCAGACGGGCAAGGTCGGTGCTCCGCGATCCCCCGCTCTGGACATCAGGGATCTTGCCTATTGTCACTTTGGCTGTGTCCAGCTTGATTACTCCTGCAATGTTTCGAATCCCAACGTCCTGCCCTTTCTTGGCCTCCGTCACGACTATTCCCTTAGCCCCTGAGTTGCCAAAGGCATCGGAAGCGAACAGCAAGCCGTCCTTCATGTATAGAGAGGCCGTTTGACCCACAGATAAGTCGCTATCGGCTATGGCAGCGGAGGTTGATATATCGGCCACCACCTTGCTCACGAACCAGGCGTAGCTGTGTAACTGTCGGGACATCTGTAGAATCCAGTCTACGCCTTCTCTGGTTACTCTGTATCTGGAGCGGCCCTCTGAGCTCAGCCAGCCGTCCTTAATCATTTCTCTAGTGTATTCGGAAACCGCCTGTGCAGTGATGCCCAATCTGGGAGCAATGTCTTTCTGCTGTATGTTGGGCTGGTTCGCCGCTATTTCCAGCATTATCTGAAACTTGGTAGCCAGATTCTTGCTCTTCAGTATCTGTGCCATGCTAACCATTATAGCATTTACGAGACAGACTGAATCAGGAAAGCGCACCGGGACAAATGCCCCTGAGTATGCATCTGTCGCAGTGAGGTTTTCGGGGGTGGCATATCCGCCTGCCGTGCTCTATGAGATGAAGATGAAACTGATATACCTTTGAGGCCGGGACCCGGTCTTGCAGCAGACTATGTGCCTTATCTGCGGATGCCCTTGAATCAACCAGTCCCAATCGTTTGGCTACGCGCAGGACATGAGTATCCACGGGTAAGGACGGTCTACCCAGGGAAAAGAGCAGCACACAGCTGGCGGTCTTGTGCCCTACCCCGGGCAGACCGGTTAAGTAGCCTTCGGCTTCAGCCATCGTCTTCGACTTCAGGAAATCAAGGGTGACGCTACCATGCTCCTTCTCAATTTGCCCGAGTATTTGCTTGATCCTGGCGGCCTTAATCTGGGATAGCCCCCCGGACTTGATGACCCGGGCGATCTGCTCTGCCGGAGCCGAAGCTACGGCTTCCCAGCTGTCAAAACTAGCTTTTAGAGAGGCAAAAGCTCTGCCCGAGTTTGCATCCGAAGTATTCTGGGATAGTACGGTTGCTATCAGCACATCAATAGGATCCCTGTTTAACCGCCACCGGCAAGGGCCGTATTCCCCTTCCAGGAGCTGTATGATTTTATCAATAGCCACCAGCCCCAAAAATAGCATGTCGGCACCTTCTGGTGCAAAGATAGCTACTCTTCTTTCTCATCGCGAATCTCGCTCCATCAGATTCACGCCTCAAAGACTCCCTTTCTTAGTACAAGTGGGGGCTAGACCGCCTGCCGGACAAATCTCTCTACAGGGGGGTTATGAACAAACACTTCTGCCCTAGTCATAACCCCCTTTATACCCTTACCTTAAAGGGGATACTGAGAAACGTCCCGATCTACCGGGATTCACCCCTCGAAAGCGCAAAACCTTTTGGTCATTGGAATTCTCTGTTTCGATATTGTCCAGAATCCAGTATTCGGTGCCTAGGATTCTTCTCTATTACATTTGCGGCAATCTGCGTGAATCAGGTAAGATAAGCGTTCTGAGCGTGGGAGAGGAATGTGACTCTTGTAGAGAAGATACTGGCTAAGAAAGCTGGCAAGAAGGTTGTTAGACCCGACGAGCTTGTCGAGGTCTCTGTGGATGTGGCCATGATACATGATGCTTTGGGTGCGCACACGATTGCGAAGTTCAGGGAATTGGGTGTGGACAAGGTCTGGGACCCGACCAGGATAGTAGTCGTGCCGGACCACTATGTGCCTAATAAGGACATTGATACGGCCAAGAAGTGCCTTAACATAAAGAAGTTTGTACTGGAACAAGGTATAGAAAACTACTACGAAGTTGGCAAAGGTGGCATAGCTCATCAGGTGCTTGTAGAGAGGGGCCACGTACTACCGGGAAATACTCTCGTTGGAGTGGACAGTCATACCACGACGTCGGGTGTGGTTGGGGCTTTCGCTACCGGGATCGGTGTTGACGAGATGGCCGTGGTCTTCAAGACAGGAAGGCTGTGGGAGCGGGTTCCGGGCACCATCAGGATAAATGTTCAGGGCAAATTCGTGCCTCCGATAATGTCGAAAGATCTGATGCTTATCATACTGAAGAGGTTGGGGGTGAGCGGTGCCCTATTCAAGTCCCTTCAGTATACGGGCTCAGCCATAAGCGAAATGAGCATCGCGGGTCGCATGGTGCTAACCAATATGGCAATAGAGTCCGGCGCCACGAACGGTATCATCGAACCTGACCAGAAGCTGCTGGATTTCCTCAGGCCGAGGACCCACCATGCTTTGGAGCCTGTTCGGGGCGACCAGGATGCAGTATATGCCGAAACAATTGATTTTCACACTGACGAAATCAAGGAACCCATGGTTGCCGTGCCGCCCAAGCCCTCCAACGCCGTGGGCGTTACTGAGATTGAGGGGACCAAAATCGACCAGGCGTTCATAGGGTCATGTACCAACGGCCGATTGGAGGACCTCAGGATTGCTGCGGCAATACTCAAGGACCATAAGGTGGATAGGTTAACCAAGGTTATCGTCCTACCAGCCTCGCAGGAGGTGCTTAGAGGCGCTCTGGCAGAGGGATTAATATCTACATTCGTAGAAGCTGGGGCGGTGGTAGGTCCTCCCACGTGTGGTCCGTGTATGGAGGCGCATATGGGCATACTGGGACCGGGGGAGGTCTGCATAAGCACGGCGAACCGCAACTTTCAGGGCAGGGCCGGAGATGCGACTGCCAGGATATACCTGGCATCGCCAGCGACGGTGGCAGCGTCGGCGTTGAAAGGCAAAATCAGCGACCCGCGGGAGTTCTTCCAGGACAGGTAGATGGAACTGAAAGGCAGGGTCTGGAAATTCGGCAGGGATGTTGACACTGATGAGCTTTTTGCCGGCAGGTTCATCATGGGCGGTGATGAAACAAGCAAGAGTGATTACGAAGAATTTATCGCAAGGAGTGGCCTAAGTGATGTTGGACATCGCGAGAATGTTCCGGAGGATTTCATATCCGGCGTGGAGAAGGGAGACATCATAGTTGCCGAAGAGAACTTTGGCATTGGCTCGAGCAGGCAGCAGGCTGCGGAGACCCTCAAGTTTAAGGGTGTCCGGGCTGTAGTTGCTGATTCAATCCACAGGATATTCTTCAGGAACTTCTGGAATCTCGGCTGCCCCGCCATAGATTCGCCTGGAATTTCCTCCGAATTTGAGACAGGGCAAGAGATAGTGATTAATGTGAGGCAAGGAACTATCAGGAATCTCAACACAGGCAAGGAATTTGAGTTTCGCCTCATAATTCCACCGTGGTTCATAGATATGGTGGAGGCGGGGGGTCTTATTCCGTATCATAAGTCTTTGTAGCCCTGCGTGTTAAGGTGATCTTCTTTAGCTTTCCGCAGGGTTTCGTAGGTGACTACATTCTCAGGTAGAAGCACCTTATTATCTTCTGCAATTTGTGGTAGTGTATTGTTTGGAATTCGATGCACAGAGTGAGCTGGGATATGGATCCAGGGATTGACGACGCCTTGGCTTTGATCCTAGCCCTGAAATCACCCGAAATCGAAATAGTGGGTGTCTCTGCGGTGGCGGGAAATGCTCCTGTGGAAATGACCGGTGCCAACGCTCGTCGAGTACTGGATTACATGGGTGCAGGGAGCATTCCAGTGGCGGCCGGTGAGGCAAATCCCTCGAATCGTCCATTAGAAGATGCGTTAAGCTACCATGGCGCCGACGGACTAGCCAACTGTGACCTACCTCCTGCAAGTCTGCCGCTGCATTCGGCTAAGGGCTGGGATTTCCTTGCACAGTCAGTGCTGGATGCTCCGGGGCAAATCGCTCTGGTCGCTACCGGCCCTCTAACCAATGTGGCTTATGCCTTCGAGCTTTATCCTGAACTGCCGAAACTCCCGGACAAGCTGGTCGTCATGGGGGGAGCTTACGGCTTGACACCTTATGGCAAGGGAAATCGCACTCCCTTTGCCGAGTTCAATATCTGGCAGGACCCCGAGGCTGCCCAGGCTGTGTTTACGTCCGGGGCAAACATCACAGCTGTGGGGCTGGACGTGACTATGGCCCCTGAGGCTTGTCTGAATCATCAGCATCTGGAACAGATTAGGGGCAGTTCGACAAAGGCTGCACGCCTGGCGGCCCAACTGGTAGAATACGACATAGAACATCATGGATTGTGTCGGATGCACGACCCGTTAGCTCTAGCAGTGCTGCTGGATGCTTCCTTGTATGATTTTGTGTCTGTGGAGGTGGAAGTGGTTGGAGGGAATAGTTGGGATCGAGGTATTACCCGCGTGTTGTCGTCTGGCGGCTCTCAGTCGGTACAGGTAGCCTCCAGTGTAGATGGGTCACGCTTTCTGAAACTGTTTCTGTCACGCATATTGGAGGACTAGTATGGTTAACCTGGCAGTGTGTGGTGCCATAAATTGGGATGTTAGCTGCTTTATAGAAAGGTTGCCAGTAGCTGGGGAAGAGGTTGCCATAAAGCAGATCACCCGTGTGTCGGGTGGAACGGGGGGTAACGTTGCGGTGGCGGCAGCACGGGTTTTGGGCGCAGAGAAAGTTGCGCTGATAGGCGCTGTGGGTCAGGATGACATTGGGCAGCAACAGATTGCTGCCCTTGATGCTGAGGGGGTAATCACTGGACTAATTCACCACATTGAGGGAAAGGAATCGGGGCAGGCTTACATTCTGATCGATCGAGCCGGCCAGAATGTTATTGCCAGTCATCTAGGGTCGAACGCCAGACTAGGCAGGCAACATGTTCACAGAGCGTGGGCTGATCAGCAGCTGAATCAATGTAGGAGCGTCGTGATTACCGATCTACCTCTAGAAGCGGCAGAGGAGCTGATAGATTTGGCAAGGCAGAGTGGTGCCGTGGTGTTGTGGGACCCAGGAGTGCTGATCGGCCAGAACCGAGAGGTGCTGCAGGCTCTGGCAAAGGAAGTGGGAGTCCTCTTTTTAAACGAAACGGAAGCGAGTGCCCTGCTGGGAACGGAACAGTTGGATATGAGCTTTCAGAGATTGCAGGAGATGGGGTTCCGTAGCTACGTAGTGTTCAAACTCGGGGCTCGGGGGGCGGTGATGTTTGAGCCAGCGAAGGCGCT
>JBKHJJ010000094.1:0-5383 GCA_046538185.1 Dehalococcoidia bacterium | reverse complement strand
AGATGCTGGAGGCTGGGTCGGGTATTGAGAGCATTCGCTCATCACCAATGGTGTACAGAATATCCAGGATGAAGGATATTCCCAATGAGGAGTTTGAACAGAAAATCAAAGAACTGTGGTCGGAGATGGAGCAAAGCCTGGTGGCTGGCAAACGGGTTCCCTGATAACAAGGAGGGCTTCTATGGATTTTTCATCGCTTTACGTAAAAGAAGGAAGGGCAATCAGTAGAGCTAAGGGAGCTTTGCTCATAGCTGAAAGCATTCCTGGCATAAAATTCAACGAGATAGTGGACGTTCAACTCAGGAATGGTGAGGTCAGGAGCGGTCAGGCAATAGATATAAGTGAGGAAGCGACCATAGTACAGGTATTTGGTGGAGTCAGCGAAGTGGACCTCATTGGAAGCAAGATACGATGCAAAGGGGAGACTCTGCGGCTGCCGGTATCGGCCGACATTCTGGGGAGAGTGTTCAACGGCATGGGAGAACCTATCGACGGAGGCTCATGGATAATCCCCGAGGATTATATGGATATCAACGGAGAGCCCATAAACCCGGCAACCCGCCAACCTCCAGCCGAGTTCATCGAGACGGGGATCTCGGCCATAGACGGCTTGAACGCACTGGTTAGAGGACAAAAATTGCCCATCTTCAGCGGCTCGGGCTTACCGCATAACCGAATTGTAGCTCAAGTAATCAGGCAGGCAAGCGTGAAGGGCAAGGAGGAAAGTTTCGCTCTGGTATTCGCTGCCATCGGTATCAGCTACGACGATGCGTCCTTCTTCATGAAAAACCTGGAGAGCACGGGTGCACTAGAGAGAACCGTGGGCTTCATCAACACCGCGTCAGATCCTGTGATCGAGCGAATATCAACACCAAGGTTGGCTTTGACTGCAGCCGAATACCTGGCATGGAAACAGAATATGCACGTGCTGGTCATACTTACCGACATGACCAATTATTGCGAAGCTCTCCGCGAACTCTCTTCTATGCGTGAAGAAATACCATCTAGAAGGGGGTATCCCGGATACATGTATACCGACCTTGCCACCATGTACGAGAGAGCAGGTAGGATTCTCGGCAGGGAAGGCTCCGTGACTATAATGCCCATTTTGACGATGCCCGACGATGATATAACGCATCCAATTCCCGATCTCACCGGCTACATAACTGAGGGACAGATTGTCCTTTCCCGAAACCTAGAAAGAAAGGGGATATATCCGCCGATAGACGTGTTCTTATCCCTCTCGCGGATGATGAAAGAGGGAATTGGACCCGGTAAGACCAGGGAGGACCACAACAACGTCTTCATGCAATCGTATGCTGCTTACGCTGAAGGATGTTATCTGAGAGAGATATCCACCATCATAGGTGCTGAGGCGTTGGGCGAAAGGGATAAGACATATTTGGCCAGTGCAGACGAATTCGAGAGAAGGTTCATAGCTCAAGGCGAGTGGGAGAAAAGGACGATAGAGGACACCCTGGATATAGCTTGGGAGCTATTCTCGGCACTGCCCGAAGAAGACTTGAAATTGATCAAAGAGGAACTCATTAAGAAGTACCTTCCCCAGTACCGGAAGTAGAACCGAGCGGAGAGGCAAATGCCGGAGAAAATCAAGGTTAGACCTACGAAAATCGAGCTGGTCAAGCTAAAACGCAGGCTTTCCCTCGCCCAAAGAGTACAGAAGATAGTGAAGGACAGGCTTTCAATATTGACCATGGAATTTCTACAGACAGCGAGGGAGACAGCGGAAGCCAAAAGAACGCTGCTTGACGCATTAGCTAACCTTTATAGGGCGCTGTCAATCGCCACTGGGTATCATGGGTACATAGCCCTGGAGAAGGAGTTGGTGGCCAGCGAGTCCGACCTGAGAGTCGCTGCCGGCTCCAGAAACGTCGCAGGTGTCCGAATTCCCTCTTTCGAGCTAACCGGCAATGAGAAATCAATGAGGCCATATAATCTGGTTGACACCTCCGCGTGGTTGGATCATACAGCGCAACTATCTGAAGAGGCCCTTAAAGCCATTGTGAACCTGGCCGAGCTTCAGAGGAACTTTGAATTGATGGCAATGGAAATAAACCGGACAAAAAGGATAACTAACGCTCTGGAATATATAGTAGTTCCGGGGTTACAGGTCACAATCAACTACTTGAACATGAAGTTCGAGGAGCGGGATAGAGAGGAGAAAGCACGGCTGAAACGTGTCAAGGTACTGGTCGCTCACGAATAGGCACATGTACAAACCATTACACAATGAGATCCCTCCGACGCAGTCCGGACAACCTGGACAATCTCCATACGACAGAATGCTGCAGGGATGTTTGAGGGACGAGCTCAGAATAGTGAATGCCGGGTTGCCACGCAGCCCAAAGCGGCTATGGAATCTCCTGAGAGAGCAATATCCTCATGTGCCATGTAACGACGGTAGTACCCACTTCTTCAAGAAGGGTGAGCTTGAATATCTGGCAGGCATGCTGGATGAAGCTGAGCAACAAGCCCTGCCGCTGCCTATGCTTATAGAACTGGGCGTCAATCAAGCTGAGGCAGCCATAGTGTGCGAAGGCAAAGCAGAGGAGAAGATCATATCAAAAGCACTTGATATGCCGGTAACCTGCGAACAGAGAAGGATCAGAATATACAAACCCCAACTAGCCCTGCTAAGAAGTAAATTCAAGACAACAACCGTATACGTATTCACTTCCAAAATCGTTGCATAACCCGTGAGCCTACAATGCATTTTCCGGAAAAGCCATTGACAAAGACCTGCACTTAAGAGATAATCAGCTTATCACATGGTCAAAATCAGACTGCGGCGTATGGGAAGGAGAAACAGGCCATTCTACCGGGTGGTAGTGGCCGATAGTCGATCTCCCCGCGATGGCAAATTCATCGAGATTATAGGACACTACAACCCTCTAACCGAGCCTGCAGCTATTGACATCGACGAAGAGAAAGCTCTGAAGTGGCTCAGGTGCGGAGCCCAGCCCTCGGATACGGTACGCAGCTTGCTTAACAAACTGGGTATTATGGACAAGTTTGAGCTGGCCTCAGGCCAAAACTAATCGTCAAGGAGGCAGAATGAAAGACCTAGTCGAATACGTCGTCAAATCTATCGTGGCGGAACCGGATCAGGTGAAGATTACCGAGGAAAACAGTGACGACGGCTTGTTGATTAAGCTAGAGGTTGCTCCCGATGACAAGGGCAGAGTTATCGGCAGGCAGGGTCGCGTAGCCCAAGCAATACGAACGCTACTCAGGGTGAAGGCAGCTAAAGACGAAACCAGAGTCAGGCTGGAAATAGTATAACTAGGATTGACAACAACTGCGCCCGTGGTTCGTCCCAGAGTATGGATGAAGTCATGGCCGCGTTTTGGCAGGGGGTGGTGAGCCCGGAGCCGTAATATGGACTGCCCGCCGTCTCTCACCGGGACGGCGGCGGCAAAAAACAGATACGGGCTGGTTCGGTCTGGCGTTTTCGTCACCTCCTCCCACCTACCACTCCCTCCGACCAGTTCTCAGGTCGTATATCAGAGTCGAAAGGCTTCAGAACCAGTGTTTTTAAACTCCAAGATCGGATATATGGGCCTCCTTACGATTGAGGGTTTAGAGCCCGGGAGCTAATATGGGCACGCCCCGCAGCTATCAAACACAAGGGCTCGTTCTAAAACAAACTAAGCTAGGCGAGTTCGATAAGATTGTCACAATTTTTACTCCGGAATTCGGCAAGCTGAAGGCAGTAGCCAAGGGTGCTTGCCGTCCCAAGAGTAAACTGGGTGGCAACGTAGAACCGCTCACGCATAGCCTGTTATATGTGGCTAAAGGGCGTAATCTCGATATAGTCACCCAGAGCCAAACGATTGATGGTTTTCTGGCTTTGAAAAGTGATTTATGGCGCATGGCTTGCGGCCTTTATGTCTTGGAGCTTATTGACTCCTTTACTGTCGAAGGTGGTGAGAATCGCCACTTGTTTGATTTGTTGCTTGATACTCTGACTCGATTGAATGAGCCAGACAGCAACGAGATTGCATTGCGTTATTTCGAGTTACACCTTCTTCATCATCTTGGTTACCGGCCCCAGTTGCGCCGATGTGTCATGTGCGATTCCCTCCTCAAGCCGGTAGTCAATTTCTTCAACCCCGGCAAAGGCGGGGTCTTGTGTCCTCGTTGTGGCTCTGAACAAGATCAAGGTTACGATCAAATAGAAGGGGCTTTGGTGAGGCCATCTTTTCCCCTTTCGGTGGGAGCTTTGAAGGTGCTTCGATTGTGGCAAAGCTGTGACTATGCTACTGCAAGGCGGGTCAGACTCAATTCAGAATTGTCCTGGGAACTGGAACGTGTGTTGCACGAGTACATAACATATATTGTGCAGCGGGAGCTCAAATCGTTAACCTGGCTAAAGGAGGTAAGAGAACAAATCACCTCCACTCAAACCTAGCACTTGACAACCATATGAGGGGGGGTTAAAATCGCTGGACGCCTGACAGGGGTGGAACAGCGAAGTTATATGAATGGAAAGTGTCTGGTGCCCCAAACCAAACCCCGGGTTTGCTTGATCGCTTGTCTGCGATGTCCCTTTCCTGCACAAGGTTGCTGACTCACTGAAAGCAAGACGAAGTCAATTCACTTTTGAAGAGAACTAATGAATATTGTAATAGCAGGCCTAAGTAACATAGGCAAGAACCTGGCGGAACTCGTCGCTAAAGAAGGGAATCAAGTGGTGGTAATAGAGCGGGACCCTGCAAAATGCGCTGAACTAGCAGATGTCTCTGAGTGTATGGTGATCACAGGAGATGCCAGCCAGAAGTCCACCATGGAAGAGGCAAGAATCAGGACTGCCCATGCCTTTGTGGCTGCAGCTGGCGACGACTCGGAGAACTTGATGCTCTGTATGGTAGCCAAGGAAATCGGTGTGAAGACGGTGATTTCTCTTGTAGACGAGGCAGAGCACACGGAGACTTTCAGGCAGGCTGGAATAACTCTGCAGGTCAACCCGGACGTAGTGGCAGCCAAACACATTTATCGGATGATTTCACATCCTTACGTAAAGGACTCTCTCTCTGTGGACGGGGCCGAGATCTTCGAAATAGAGGTTGAGGAGGGTATGAAGTGTGTGGGACAATCGGTCTCTAGACTGGCAACCCCCAACGGTGTAAGGGTTCTCCTGGTGCAAAGAGGTGGGAAATATCTGAGTGCGGATAGTGAGATAAGGCCTAACGATTGGCTGACACTCCTCGTGACTCGGGAATCTGCCAGGAAAGGGACCGATTTCATGAATAGATGGTTCGCCAAAGGGTAGTATTAACCCTACACATCATTGGCTCGTTCCTGAAGTACTTCGCCTTAGCCTATATCGCTCCTCTGGCAACAGCTATTCGCTACGGTGAGG